>PWWF01000120.1 GCA_003561595.1 Paracoccaceae bacterium
CTGCACAAAGAGGGATGCGCCCATGCTCAGATCATGGCCATGCCGCCATTCACATGCAGTGTCGCGCCGGTGACATAGCCGGCCTCGGGGCTGGCCAGATACAGCACGCCTGCGGCAATTTCCTCGGGCGTGCCCATGCGGCCTGCGGGAATGCGGGCATTGATCGCGGCTTGCTGCTCGGCGCTAAGCGCGTCGGTCATGGGGGTCGCGATAAAACCCGGCGCCACACAATTCACCGTGATCCCGCGCGTGGCCACTTCCTGCGCCAGCGCCTTGGACAGGCCCACAAGCCCTGCTTTCGCGGCCACATAATTCGCCTGCCCCGGATTGCCCGCAGCCCCCACCACGGACGAGATATTGACGATCCGCCCCCAGCGCCCCTTCATCATCCCGCGAAGCGAGCCGCGCATCAGGCGCATGGCGGCGGTCAGGTTCACATCCAGCACCTGCGACCATTGCTCATCACTCATGCGCATCATCAGCGTGTCGCGGGTGATGCCTGCATTGTTGACCAGAATATCCAAGGCCCCCATCGCCTCGGTCGCCGATTTGGGCAGGTCATCGACGGCCTGCGGGTCCGACAGGTTGCAGGGCAGCACATGCGCGCGCGCGCCCAGTTCAGCGGCCAGCGCCTGCAGCGGGTCTTCGCGCGTGCCCGACAGGGCAACGCTGGCCCCCGCGCCATGCAGCGCGCGCGCAATCGCCGCCCCGATCCCGCCCGAGGCCCCGGTCACAAGGGCTGATTTTCCTGTCAGATCGAACATGGCTTTCCTTTCCTGTTCCAACGCTTGCGCAACTGGCGGCAGGCTATAGCAATCCTGTCGCGTCAGGGCCATGACGAAGTTTTGGCTTGCACCCGGACACGAGCAACCGAAAAGCTGTGCCCACGGGCAGAGAGGGAGAGATCATGCTGAGCCGCGACGAGATGACGGGATTGTTCCAGGTGGGCATCCGCGCCGCCGACCCGCGCGAGGCTGTGCGCACGGCCCTGCGCGCGCAGCCGCTGCCGGATCATGCGCGGCTGTTCATCCTCGCGCTGGGCAAGGCCGCCTGTGCCATGGCTGACGCGGCGATGGCCACCCTGCACCACCCCGCCCGCGTGTTGGTCGTCACGAACTATGAAAACGCGACCGATCTGGCGGGGGCAGAGGTCGTGGCCGCAGGCCACCCCATCCCCGACGGAGGGGGCTTGCGCGCCGCGCAGGCGGCCGAGGCGATGCTGGCAGAGGCAGGCGCGCAGGACCGGGTGCTGGTGCTGGTATCGGGCGGCGGTTCGGCCCTGCTGCCCGCGCCGGTCGCGGGGCTGGATCTGGCCGCCAAGGCCGAGGTCAACCGTATCCTGCTGGGCGCGGGGCTGGATATCGTGGCGATGAATGCCGTGCGCCAGCATCTGTCGCGGCTGAAAGGCGGCGGGCTGGTGCGCGCGGCCCACCCGGCCCCGGTGACGGCGCTGATCCTGTCGGATGTGATCGGCGATGATCTGCGCGCCATCGCCTCTGGCCCCACGGTCGCGCCCATCGCGCCGCGCCCGCACGTCGTCGAGATGCTGCGCGCAAACGGTCTGTGGGACACACTGCCGCCAGAGGCGCGGACCGCCCTGTCCCGCCCCGAAGAAGATCTGCCCGCGATAGGTGCCGACAACCATCTGATCGGGTCGAATCGGCTGTCACTGGCCGCAATGGCGCAGGCCCGCCCGGATGCGGTGATCACCCCTGCCCCCCTTGTCGGCGATGTGGCCGAGGCTGCCGCGCAGGTGGTCCGGACAATTCGCACCGGCAGCCCACAACTCGCGCTGTTCGGGGGTGAAACGACTGTCACCCTGCGTGGCAGCGGCATGGGCGGGCGCAATCAGGAACTTTGCTTGCGCGTGGCGATGGAGCTTGCGGGCGTGCCCGGCTGGCGGTTCCTCTCGGGCGGCACCGATGGCCGCGACGGGCCGACCGATGCCGCGGGTGCCGTGGTCGATGGCGACACGGTCGCGCGCATTCGTGCCGCAGGCGGTGCGCCCGAATCGCTGCTGGCCGATAATGACAGCTACCGCGCGCTTGACCTTGCGGGCGATCTGCTGATCACCGGGGCCACGGGGACCAATGTGGCCGATCTGCAGATCCTGTCGCTGCAGGCCTGAGAACTGCCCTCTTGCGAGGGGCGCGGGCTTGGCATAAGCGCTGTCGCATGACCCAGCATCAACGCCTTCTGATCATCGATTTCGGCTCTCAGGTCACGCAGCTTATCGCGCGGCGTCTGCGCGAACTCAGCGTCTATTGCGAAATCCATCCGTTCAACCATGTGACCGACGCCTTTCTGGCCGAATTCGCGCCGCGCGCGATCATCCTGTCGGGCGGGCCGGATTCGGTCACGCGCGAGGGGTCACCGCGCCCGCCTGCAAGCACCTTCACGCTTGGTGTGCCGGTTCTGGGCATCTGCTACGGCCAGCAGGTGATGATGCAGGAACTGGGCGGGCTGGTCGTCTCGGGTGAGGGGACATCGGAATTCGGGCGCGCGCGGGTCACCCCGGCGGCCCCCCTGCCCCTGCTTGATGGCTGGTTCACCGACGGCCCCGAACAGGTCTGGATGAGCCATGGTGACCATGTCAGCCGCCTTGCCCCGGGCTTTGAGGTCTACGGCACCTCGCCCGGTGCGCCCTTTGCCATTACCGCCGATGCCGCGCGCCAGTTCTACGCCGTGCAGTTCCACCCCGAGGTGCATCACACCCCCGGCGGCCCGCGCCTGCTGGAGAATTTCGTGCGCGCTGCCGGGTTTTCGAGCGACTGGACCATGGCCGCCTTCAAGGATGAGGCCATCGCGCGTATCCGCGCGCAGGTGGGCGACCGCAAGGTGATCTGCGGGTTGTCGGGTGGGGTGGACAGCTCGGTCGCGGCTGTGCTGATCCATGAGGCGATCGGCGACCAACTGACCTGCGTTTTCGTCGATCACGGCCTCTTGCGCCTGAATGAGGCGGATGAGGTCGTCGCCATGTTCCGCGACCATTACAACATCCCGCTGATCCATGCCGATGAGGCCGATCTGTTTCTGGGCAAGCTGGACGGCGTTTCCGATCCGGAAACAAAGCGCAAGATCATCGGGGGATTGTTCATCGATGTGTTCCAGAAATACGCAGGCGAAATTGAGGGCGCCGAATTTCTGGCGCAGGGCACGCTCTATCCCGATGTGATCGAAAGCGTCAGCTTTTCGGGCGGCCCCTCCGTCACGATCAAGTCGCACCACAATGTCGGCGGCCTGCCCGAGAAGATGGGCCTGAAGCTGGTCGAGCCGCTGCGCGAGTTGTTCAAGGACGAAGTGCGCGCGCTGGGGCGTGAACTGGGCCTGCCGCAAAGCTTTATCGGGCGCCACCCCTTTCCGGGGCCGGGCCTTGCCATCCGCTGCCCTGGCGAGATTACGCGCGACAAGCTGGATATCCTGCGCCGGGCAGACGCCATCTATATCGACCAGATCCGCAAACATGGGCTGTATGACGAAATCTGGCAGGCCTTTGCCGCGATCCTGCCCATGCGCACTGTGGGCGTGATGGGTGACGGGCGCACTTATGATTACGCACTGGGTCTGCGCGCGGTGACGAGCGTGGATGGCATGACCGCCGATTACTACCCTTTCACCCATGATTTTCTGGGCGAAACGGCGACGCGCATCATCAATGAAGTGCGCGGCATCAACCGGGTGTTCTATGACTGCACGTCCAAACCCCCCGGCACGATCGAGCTGGAATAACAATCTTGCCCGCGACGCTGCGTAAACTTCGCAATCAAGGCGCAGCGCCCCGACAATTGGTTTCAAAATATCTTTTCTAGGTCAGAACGTCATGCTACGCATCACCTCAGGGTGAGCGCACATCACCATATTGGCCGTATCCATGGCCTCTGAGAAGATAACAAAACCCCAAGGGAGACTATCCATGAAAAAGATCCTTCTTGCCAGCACCGCCCTGGCACTGTCCAGCGGCATGGCGATGGCCGAAGTGAAGATGGGCGTGCTGCTCGGTTTCACCGGGCCGATTGAATCGGTCACACCGCATATGGCGGATTCGGCTGAAATGGCATGGAACGAAATCAATGAGGCCGGTGGCATCCTGGACGGTCAGATGATCAGCTCGGTGCGCGCGGATTCGACCTGCCTTGACTCGAGCGCTGCTCAGGCCGCCGCCGAGCGCATGATCTCGTCGGACGGGGTTGTCGCCATCATGGGCGCCGACTGCTCGGGCGTGACCATGTCGGTGCTGCAGAACGTGGCAATGTCGGCAGGTGTGCCGATGATCTCGCCCTCGGCGACCTCGCCCGCCTTTACAGACACCGATTCGGGTGGCGTGTTCTTCCGCACCGCCCCCTCGGATGCTCGTCAGGGTGCCGTTCTGGCCGAGATCGTGATGAGCCGCGACATCGACACGGTTGCCGTGACCTATACCAACAATGACTACGGCGCAGGCTTTGCGAATGCCTTCGTCGAAAGCTTCGAGGCTGCTGGCGGCACTGTCACCACCTCGGTCGCGCATGAAGACGGGCGCGGCGATTATTCCGCCGAAGCGGGCACGCTGGCCTCGGCCGGGGGCGATGCGCTGGTGATCCTGGGCTACACGGATGGCGGCGGCTCGATGCTGCGCACCGCGTGGGAACTGGGCGCGTTCGAGCAGTTCTTCA
>PWWF01000308.1 GCA_003561595.1 Paracoccaceae bacterium
ACGCGCCATTGCGGCATGGTCAGATCATGACTGTCGATGAAGGGTTTGAACAGCCGCGCCGTCGCCTCGCGCGTGCGCAGAAGCGCGATCGGGAGGGATTTCTCGAATTTGCGCAGCGCCTTGTTCGCAGGTTTCGGCATGAGCCCCCCTGTGCTGTGGGTTTTTGCGACAGTATCAGACCGGACGCTATTTTCAAATGAAAACATTTGCGCAGGTGCAGCGTCATTCTGTCCGCGGGTGACGGGCCTTGCAAGCGCGCGGCGGATTGGGCATGACCGCGCCAAGCAACACTCCGAGCAGGGAACAGACCATGAGTGATATCAGCCAGGACGCCTATAATGTGACCGCCGATGAATTGCGCCAGTTCATCGAGCGCTTCGAGCATCTGGACGCCGAGAAGAAGGACATCACCGACCAGCAGAAGGAAGTGATGGCCGAGGCCAAGGGGCGCGGCTATGACACCAAGGTGCTGCGCAAGATCATCGCCATGCGCAAGCGCAAGCCCGACGAGATTGCCGAGGAGGAAGCGGTGATGGAATTGTACAAGGCCGCGCTGGGGATGGAGTAGCCGAGGCTTAGGGCTGGATCAGGTTCACCCCGTCCATGCTGGCGATCAGGTCGACATCATCCTCGTACAGCGCGCTGAGCAGGTCGAGATGCCCCTCATCCCAGTCGGTGATGCTGGTATCGACATCGAGTTTCGCGTCATCGCAGAACTTGTCGAGGAAGGCGGCGATGACCTTCTGGCGATGCGCCTCATCCACGGGCGGGGCGCTGGTCAGATAGGTTTCGAGCTTGGCGGCACCGCCCTCGATCATGATCGAATCGTACCAGGCATACGCATTGCGGAACCCGCCCTCGGGGGTGCAGCCTGCGATACGCGCCAGCATCTGATGCCATAGAAAGGGCGTGTCCTCATCGCACCAGACGGTCACGCTTGCCTCTGGCCAGTGCAGGCGCATATCGGCGATCAGGGGGGACCAGCGCAATTCCTCGCTGCGCAGGTTTTTCTCGATGGCCTTGCGCGCATCGGTTTTCGCAGATTGCAGCACCGCAGGGATATAGGTGGCGGGATTGCGGATGCAGAAGAAAAGCTCCACCTCGTGGCGTCCCAGCAATTTGCGCAGCGCGGCCAGCCGCGCGGTGGCATCGGGATAGAGGTTGCGGCCGTCGGTGATGTCGGGGCGGCTGGCCAGAATGCCCGGGGCCGACAGGATCAGGCGGCGGGTTTGTGCATCCGCGCCAGTCACCTCGCGCAGGCGGTCGGTGAAATCGGGCGCATAGGCGCTGTCCATGCCTTGCGTGGCGGCATCGATCATCATGTTCAGAAAGCTGCGCTTGTTCGGGATCAGTACCCCCTGCGCGCCCAGCGCATCGGCATTGTCGCGCAGACAGCCGCGCATTTGCGACACGTCAGTCAGATGTGCGCCCAGATGCAGTGCGATTTCCATGATCCTGTGCCTTTGGTCCTGTCAGACGAGATCGCTGCCCCGATTGCGGTATATCTAGCCCGGCATTGTGACATGGGCAGGTCCCAATTCCGACAGGAATCGGGCGATTGTTGCTGTTGTGGCAAAATCGCAGGCGTAACGGGGCCGGGTGCAAAGCGTGTATTGAGGCGGCGCGCAAATGCGCTTATGTAGCGCGAAGGGCCGGCTTAGCTCAGTTGGTAGAGCAGTGGTTTTGTAAACCGAAGGTCGGGGGTTCGAGTCCCTCAGCCGGCACCAGATTTCCGTGTATTCCGATGGGTCGTGACCTTGCGCCTGCCCCTATCGTGGCGCACAAGACGCGCATGCGGACACGAAAGGCAGGGCAATGATCGCAGTGCAGGGCTATGAGGGCAAGCGGGTCGCCGTGCTGGGGCTGGGGCGGTCGGGTCTGGCCAGTTGCGCCGCCCTTGCCGCAGGCGGGGCCGAGGTGCTGGCCTGGGATGAGGGGCTGGAGGCCCGCACCGCAGCCGAAGCCGCAGGCCTGCCCTTGCACGATCTGACGCGGGTGGACTGGTCGCATGTGGCCGGGCTGATCGTCAGCCCGGGTATCCCGCATCTGTATCCCGCGCCCAATGGGGTGATCGCGGCGGCCTTGGCGGCCGGGGTGCCGGTGGATAATGATATCGGCCTGTTCTTTCGCAGCTTTGCGACGGCGCGCAACATGGCCTTTGACCAGCCGCCCAAGGTGGTGGCGGTGACGGGGTCCAACGGGAAATCGACGACCACGGCGCTGATTCACCATATCCTGACGCAGGCGGGGCGGCCCGTGCAGATGGCAGGCAATATCGGGCGGGGTGTGCTGTCCATCGACCCGCCGGGCGAGGGCGAGGTGGTGGTGCTGGAACTGTCCAGCTACCAGACCGATCTGGCACGCGCGCTGACCCCGGATATCGCCGTGTTCACGAATCTCTCGCCCGATCATCTGGACCGGCATGGCGGGTTGGGGGGCTATTTCGCGGCCAAACGAAGGCTGTTTGCCGAGGGCGGGCCGGACCGCGCCATCATCGGCGTGGATGAGGCCGAAGGCCGCTATCTGGCCGGCCAACTGGCGCAGGCGCCAGAGGATGCGCGCGTCATCCGAATCTCTTCCGGCTCAAGACTGGCGGGGCCGGGCTGGAATGTCTTTGCGCGCAAGGGGCATCTGGCGGAAACGCGCAAGGGGCGGCAGGTGGCCTCTTTCGATCTGCGCCCGCTCAAGGGGTTGCCGGGTGCGCATAACCATCAGAATGCCTGCGCGGCCTATGCGGTGGCGCGCAGCCTGGGCCTGGCCCCGCGCATGATCGCGGACGCGCTGGAAAGCTTCACGGGCCTGCCGCATCGCAGCCAGTTGGTGGCCGAGGCGGGCGGTGTCCGCTACATCAACGATTCCAAGGCCACCAATGTCGAGAGTGCGGCACAGGCGCTGCAGGCGTTCGACCGTATCCGCTGGATCGCCGGGGGGCTGGGCAAGGATGGAGGCATCAACGCCCTTGCGCCGCATCTGGGCCATGTCACCAAAGCCTATCTGATCGGCCATTCCGCGCGCGATTTCGCCCTGCAACTGGGCACGACCCCGCATGAGATATGCGACACGATGGAGCGCGCGGTCAGCGCGGCCATGGCCGAGGCCACCGAAGGCGAGACTGTGCTCCTGGCCCCGGCAGCGGCCAGTTTCGACCAGTATCCCGATTTCGAGAAGCGCGGCGATGCCTTTGTGGCCGCTGTGCTGGCGGGGCTGGGCCATGAATGAAGATACGCTGCGCGGCTTTGCCTTTGCGGGCGGCGCGTTCTTTCTCTGGGGGCTGCTGCCCTTCTATTTCCGCGCGCTCGAACATGTGCCCACGATCGAGGTGGTGGCCCATCGCGTCATCTGGGCCGTGCCGGTGGCGCTGGCCGTGCTGGTCTGGCTGGGGCGCACCGCCGATCTGCGCACCGCGCTGCGCACGCCGCGCATGCTGGCGATGGGCTGCGTGACCGCGACGCTCATTTCCATCAACTGGGGCATGTATGTCTGGCTGATCCAGTCGGGCCAGGCGATGGAGGCCGCGCTGGGTTACTACATCATGCCGGTCTTCAGCGTGTTTCTGGGCGCGACGCTGCTGGGCGAACGCCTGTCGCCGCGCCAATGGGGGGCCGTGGCGCTGGCCGTGGCCGCTGTCGTGGTGCTGACAATCGAGGCCGGGCGCCTGCCGATGGGCGCGCTGGGGTTGACCTTTTCCTGGGGGTTTTATGCCTATTTCAAACGCGCCCTGCCCATCGGGCCGAATCAGGGCTTCGCGCTCGAGGCGCTTATCCTGACGCCCTTTGCCATCCTGCTGCTGCTCTGGGGCTATGTCGGCGGCAGCCTCTACGGCGCGCAGGCCAGCGCGCTGGAATGGGGGCTGTTGCTGGGCTGCGGGGTGGTCACGGCGACTCCCCTGATGCTTTATGCCAATGGGGCCAAGGGCCTGCGCCTGTCCACCATCGCGATTTCCAGCTACCTGATCCCGACCTTCATTTTCCTGATCTCGGTCTTTGCCTTTTCCGAGCCGTTCGAGGGCGCGCGCCTGATCGCCTTTCCCATGATCTGGGCCGCGATGGCGCTGTATATCTGGGAAGTTCTGCGCCAGCGCCGGGCCCAGCCCGTGCCCCCGGCCTTGAGTTGACCCGCAGCGCGCTAGCTGACATCTCATGCCAAGGATGACCTCTAGACCGATGATTGCCCTTTACGTGTTCGTGGTTCTGGTGCTGGCCGCCTGGCTGGTGATCGCGCGGGCCCCGTTCTATCTGCCCGCCTATGACGAAAACGCCCCGCCTCTGCCCGAGGAGGAGAGCTATGTCTTCGGCTTCGCGACGCTGACGAATCCAATCGTGCGCTTTGTCGTGGTGGGCCGCCCGGTCCCGGCGGAAGACGCGACATTGCGCGGTTTCTCGCGCGACCGGCGCGATCTGCGCGATGCGCCGGACGCGCTGTTGCAGGGCGTGCGCTTTCGTGTCATGCCTGCGGAAATGCGCCGTCTGGACCGCTATGAACAGACCGGACGGCGCTACAGGCGCGATTTATTGCCACTTGAGGACGGATCTGTTGCCTGGGTCTATCGTTTGATCGGCGAAACAGGCATAGATGCCTTACAGGACTGAACACCGGAGGGGCGCATGCCCGCCTTGCACGCCCAGCTTCCGCTTGACCGTTTTCTGCCCCTGCCGGATCACGGGGCAGCGCGCAGTGCTGCGCGCCGCGTCGGTATGGAGATCGAGTTCGCGGGCCTGAGCGTCAAACAGGCGGCCACCATCCTGCGCCACGAATGGGGTGGCCAGCTTGCCGAATGCGATGCGCGCGAGGTCATGCTGCGCAAAAGCGCGCTGGGTGATATCAAGATCGAACTGGATATCGCGCTCAAGAAGGAATGGGCCGAGGATCTGGCCGCGCAGATGCTGGGCGATCTGATCCCGGTCGAGGTGGTGACCGACCCGCTGCCGCAATCCGACCTGCCGCGCGTCGCGCGGCTGATGCAGACATTGGAAGCGGCGGGGGCGGTCGGCACGCAGGCGCGGCTGGCTTATGGCTTTGGCATCCATTTCAATGTCGAGCTGCCCGATGACGGGGGGGCGGCCCTGGTCGCGACCGCGCGGGCCTTTGCGCTGTGCGAGGATTGGCTGCGCATGGCCGACCCACTGGACCCCGCGCGCCGGGTGCTGCCCTTTGTGACGCCCTGGCCGCAAACATTGGTGGCCTATCTGGCGCGCGCGGAAGGATGGGAGCCCCGCGATCTGGCCCGCGCCATGTCGGCCCATGCGCCCTCGCGGCATTTCGGGCTGGACCTGCTACCCGCGCTGCAGCACCTGTGCCCCGATGCGCTGCAGGGCATCCCCGAGGACCATCTGAAGGGCGCGCGCCCGGTCTTTCACTACCGCCTGCCCGAGACGCGGCTGGGCGACCGGAAATGGTCGCTGGCCTATGAGTGGAACCGCTGGAGCGTGATCGAACATATCGCCGCCGATCCCGATCTGCTGGATGCGCTGGCCGTTGAGTGGCGCGCGCATCACGCGCCCTTGTCGGATGAAAAGCTGCTCTGGGCCGAACGGGTCGAGGCGATGATCGCCGCGTCCAGATTGCCCTCGCGCATGGGGATCGTGCCGCAGCGGGTGGCGTAAGCCCGCACGGCCAATCTGCGCAAACCTTACGCTATTGCGCCTGTTCCAATGCCGGAACCCGCTGCAATAGCGGCATCAGCGCCCCCATATCCGGCCCATGCGGACGCCCGGTCAGCGCCTTGCGCAGCGGCATGAACAGCCCCTTGCCCTTGCGCCCGGTCGCGGATTTCACCGCATCGGTCCAGTCTTTCCACGCGGTGGGGCTGTAAGGGGGCGGGGGCAGCAGGCGCAGGGCCTCGGCCACGAAATCGGCATCCTCGGGCGCGATATCGGGTTCTGCCCCGTCGCGGCACAGCGCCCACCAGCCCGACAGATCGTCCAGCCTTGTGATATTTTCGCGCGCGACATCCCAGAATTGCGGGGCAAGCGCTTCGGGCACGCCCAGCGCGGCAATCGTGTCGGCCACATCCGCATAGGGGCGGGCCTGCAGATCGGCGCGGGTCAGGGGCCAGAGATCCTCGGCATCGAATTTCGTGGGCGCCGATCCGAATTGCGCAAGATCGAAGCCCTCCGCGATCTCATCGAGGGCGCGCCGCAATTCCACCGGCTGGCTGGATCCCAGCCGCGCCATCAGCGACAACAGCGCCGCAGGTGTCACCCCCTGCTCGCGCAGATCGCGCAGGGACAGGACACCCAGCCGCTTGGACAGTGCCTCACCCTGCGGGCCGGTCAGCAGCGAGTGATGGGCAAATCCGGGGGGCGTGCCGCCCAGCGCCTCGATGATCTGGATCTGGGTCGCGGTATTGGTCACATGGTCCGACCCGCGCACGACATGGGTGATCCCCATATCCATGTCATCGACGACCGAGGCCAGGGTATACAGCACCTGCCCATCCGCTCGGATCAGCACCGGGTCCGACACGCTGGCCGCATCGATCGACAGCGGCCCGAGGATGCCGTCCTCCCAGGTGATGCGGTTCTGATCGAGCAGAAAGCGCCAATAGCCGTCACGCTCGGCGCGCAGCTTTGCCTTTTCGTCTTCCGAGAGACCCTTGGCGGCGCGGTCATAGACCGGCGGGCGGCCCATATTGAGCTGTTTCTTGCGCTTGAGGTCCAGCTCTGCCGGGCTCTCGAAGCATTCATAGAAACGCCCGTCCGCGCGCAGTTTCTCGGCCGCATCCTGATAGCGGTCAAGACGCCTGGACTGCTGCTCCATCCGGTCCCATTCCAGCCCCAGCCATTCCAGATCCCGTTGGATCGCGTCGATATAGGCTTTGGTGGAGCGTTCGGGGTCCGTGTCATCCAGCCGCAGCACGAATGTGCCGCCTGCCTTGCGCGCGATCAGGTAGTTGAACAGCGCCGTGCGCAGGTTGCCGATATGCAGGAACCCTGTGGGCGAGGGGGCAAAACGGGTGGTGATGGACGACATGGGCGGCACTCCTGAACTTCGCATCTCTTTTTCACAAGCCCGGCGGCGGCGCAAGTCCGTGAGGGCGGGCTGAAAGCGCCCGCTCGGGGGCCCCACCAGCCCGCCCATGCCCCGCTCGCGGGCGCTTGCCCCTGCGGGGCGAGCGGGGTGCCATCACAACACTGCGCGAAAACCTGCCTGTGCCGATTTTGCCAAAGACAGGGGCTTGCCGGGGCGCTAGACTCAAAGGCAGCTTGAGGTTTTCGGAGGAATGCATGCGTCTGATCAAGGCTCTTGTCGCCGCTGTTCTGATGCTGGTCGTGCTGGTTGTGGGGGTGATTGTCCTCATGCCGACCGAGCGGATCGCCGCCATCGCCACCCAGCAATTCGAGACGACGACAGGGCGCAGTCTGCGCATTGGCGGATCGGTCCGCCCCAGCTTTTACCCGGTGATCGGCGCGCGGGCGCGTGATGTGGCGCTGGGCAATCCGGACTGGGCAGGCGAGGGGCCGATGCTGCACGCCGAGGAAATGGATATCGGGCTGGACCTGGCCGCGCTGATCCGCGGCGATATCCAGATCGAGCGTGTGGTCCTGCAATCGCCGCAACTGCATCTTCGGCGCGACGCGGATGGGCGTGTGAACTGGGATTTCGGCAGCAGCGTATCGGACACGCCCGCGTCAGATGCGGGCAGCGGGGGGGAAGCGATCTCAGAACCCGCTGCCGCCCCCCGCGCCCGCCGCATCACGCTGAGCGAGGCGGAAATCCGCGATGGCAGCCTGCGCTATGAGGATGCGATTTCTGGCACGGATCTCGATCTTGAGGCGCTGGATGCCACATTGCGCATGCCCGATATGGCGGGGCCTGCCGATCTGGTCCTGTCGGGGCGTCTGAACGGGCAGACTGTCGCGCTGACCCTGAACACCGACAATGCCGAGCGTATGCTGGACGGGCGCACGACCACCGTGATGCTGGATCTGGAGGCGGCAGGCGCGCAGATCACCTATGCCGGGCGCGCGGGGCTTGACGGGCTGGTGGCCGAGGGGCGGATGCAGGCGCATGTCCCGCAGCCGCGCGCCCTGATGCGGATGCTGGGTCAGGCCGGGGGTGATGTCGCGCCCGACTGGTTGCCGCTGGGGCTGACGGCGGATCTGACGCGCACGGCGGATGGGCTGGTCTATCTGCGCGACGGGCAGGTCCGGGCCGGGGCCATGCGGTTGCGCGGCGCCGCCGATCTGGACCCGCGCACCGAACGTCCGGGCCTGACCGCGCAGCTTGCGGGCGATGTGGTGGATCTGCGCAGCGGGAGCAATGGCGGGTCCGGTTCAGGCGGGTCGGGCAGTGGCACCACGGCAGAGGCCGGCTGGTCGCGCGAGGTCATCGATGCCAGCGCGCTGGGGCTGATTGATGCGGATATCCGCCTGACACTGGACGGGCTGCGCACTGATCTGACCACGCTGGGGCGCACCGATCTGTCCATAGCCATTGACCGCGCCCGCGCCGTGACCACCCTGCGCGAAGTGGCGCTGTTCGGCGGTGTGATGACAGGCGAATTCGTGATGAACAACCGATCCGGCCTGTCGGTCGGGGGGGATCTGCGGCTGCGCGATGTCGATCTGCTGCCGCTCTTGACCGATATGGCCGATTATCGTCGCCTGCAGGGCTCGGCCAGCGCGGACCTTCAGTTTCTGGGCGTGGGCAACAATCTGCATGACATCATGAACAGCCTGCGTGGCGAGGGGGCACTGCGATTCGCACAAGGCGAGATCATCGGCTTCGATCTGGCCGGAATGCTGCGAAATCTGGACATGTCCTACATGGGCGAAGGGAATCGCACGGTCTACGACTCCATAAATGGCACATTCTCAATATCCGATGGTGTGCTGCGCAATGATGATCTGCGTCTGGACTCCAGCCGCCTGTCGGTCACGGGGCGCGGGTCGGTGGGCCTTGGCGCGCGCAATCTGGATTACCGCATCGTGCCCGCCGCCCTGCGCGATGCCGAGACCGAGTTGCTGCGCGTGCCGCTGATGATCACCGGGCCATGGGATGCGCCGCGCTTCCGGCTGGATATCGAGGCAATGGCGCAGGAACGCCTGCGCGTCGAGCAGGAGCGGCTGGAAGGGATTGCCCGCGAGGAGGCGCAGCGTCTGGAAGAGCGCGCGCGGCGCGAGGCCGAGGAGCAGTTGCAGCGCCGCCTGGGTGTCGAGCGCGAAGAGGGCGAGCGCCTGGAGGACAGCCTGCGCCGCGGCGTGGAAGAAGAGCTTGGCAGCCGCATTCGCGGATTGCTGGGCCGGAATTGAGGGGGCGCGCTGCTATCGCAGCGCGTCATGCAACAATTTGAGCGCGTGCTGCACAGTGGCGGCGCGCACCCCGGCCCGGCCAAGGGCGCCGAATTCCACAGTGTCACTCAGGGTGCCACCCGCGCGCGCCAGCCCGAAACAGACGCGCCCCTCGGGCTTGTGTTCGGACCCGCCGGGCCCGGCGATGCCGGTCACCGATATCGCGATCCCGGCGTTCGAGCGCGCCAGCGCGCCTGCCGCCATCTCGCAAGCGACCGCCTCGGACACTGCACCATGCTGCGCGAGCGTGTCGGCGCTGACGCCCAGCATGTCCTGTTTCGCGGCGTTGGAATAGGTGACAAAGCCGCGATCCACCACAGCGGATGATCCCGCCACATCGGTCAGGCGCGCGATGATCATGCCGCCCGTGCAGCTTTCGGCCGTGGCGATCATCAGCCCTGCGCGGCGCGCGCGGTCCAGAACCGCCTCGGGGGTCACAGCCCCATCATCCCATGGGCAAAGACAGCGGCCACAGCGACCACCATCGCCGCCATCGCGCCCGCGATTATGTCATCAAGCATCACGCCAAGGGGCGTGTGCATCCGGTCGGCCAGCCCGACAGGCCCCGGTTTCCAGATGTCAAAGGCGCGAAAGGCCAGGAACGCCACCACCCAGCCGGGCCAGAGCGCCGTGACCGGCACCCCCTGCACCATCGCCCCCAGCGACACGGGCCAGAGCGCGAGCCACATGCCCGCGACCTCGTCAATGACAATCTCGGACGGGTCTGGATCGGACAGGCCCGCGGTTTCGACCTGCGTGGCCCACCAGCCGATGGCAAAGGCCAGCACGGTCGCAAGCGCCAGCAGCCAGAACCCGCCCAGAACATGCAAGACCCAGGCCACGGGCAGCGCCGCAAGCGTGCCCCATGTGCCCGGCGCCGGGCGCAGTAGCCCTGCGCCGAAGAATGTTGCGATGATCCGTGTTGCCCGCATTGGTGCTGCCTTCCCTGACTTCAAGACGTATCGCAGATCGCGGCGAATGCCAGCGCTTACACCCGGTGCAGGCAGGCCGTGGCCAGTGCCGCGATCCCTTCACCGCGCCCGGTAAAGCCCAGCCTCTCGGATGTGGTGGCCTTGACGCTGACCTGATCCGGCGCGCAGCCCATGATCTCGGCCAGCCTCGCCTGCATGACCGCCGCATGGGGGCCGATCTTGGGCATCTCGCACACAAGCGTCACATCGCAATTGCTGATCGCATAGCCCTGCTGCTGCGCCAGCGCGACAGCATGGCGCAGAAAGATATCGCTGGCCGCGCCCTTCCATTGCGGGTCTGTGGGCGGGAAATGCCGCCCGATATCGCCCGCCGCCAACGCGCCATAGATCGCATCGGTCAGCGCGTGCATCCCGACATCGGCATCCGAATGACCCACCAGCGTCTGGTCATGCGGCACCAGCACACCGCACAGCCAACAGCCATCACCGGGGCCGAAGCGGTGGACATCATAGCCATTGCCCAGTCTGATCTGCATGCTTTTGCCCCCTGCGGCCCCCAACATCCGCTCTGCGCGCGCGAAATCTTCCGGGTAGGTGAGTTTCAGATTGTCCTCGCTGCCCGGGGTGATGGCAACCCCGATGCCTGCGGCGCGCGCAATCTCGACATCATCGGCGGCCTCGCCTGCATGCGCGCGGTGGGCGGCAAGGATGGTGGCATAGTCAAACCCCTGCGGCGTCTGGGCGCGGAACAGCCCGTCGCGGGGCTGCGTGCCCGCGACCTGACCCCCGGCCCCGCGCCACAGCGCATCCGACACAGGCAGGGCCGGGGCGGCGGCGTCGTGTGTGGCCAGCGCGTCGATCACGCCCGCGATCACGGATGCGGGCACCAGCGGGCGCGCGCCATCATGGATCAGGACCAGACGCGGCGCGTCCCCTTCCAGCGCGTCAAGCGCCGCGCGCACCGATGCCGTGCGGCTGGCCCCGCCATCCACCAGCGTGACACCGCGCAGATCCAGCGCCTGCGCCTGCGCGCGGTCATCCGGGTGCAGGACCAGCACCAGCCGGTGCTGCCCGGCGGCGCGAAACGCCTCAAGCGTAAGGGCAAGGACCGGGCGACCGCGCAGCATGCGCCACTGCTTGGGCACGCCCGAACCCGCGCGCGTGCCGCGCCCGGCGGCGACAATAATGGCTGCAATGTCACGCGAGGCGGTTTCAGTTGACATGGCTCTGCTCCTAGCCGAAGCAGGCGCTGCTGACAATCCGCGCGTTTTGCGGCAATATTTGCCCAAAAAAGTGGCGATTGATGAAATTCGCGTCAGTAAATGCGGCCAGGCCTTTGCCAGCGTCGCGCCCAAGTTGTACACCGTCCCAGAGATTTTCAGGATATTCCCATGCACCGGACAGACATAGCTGCAGGGTTCTGCTTGCATGGCGCAGCGCGGTCGGTCGATGTCGCGCCGCCGGTTCTGCTGGCCCCGCTTGCGGGCATCACCGATCTGCCCTTCCGCCGCGTCGTGGCCGGGTTCGGGGCGGGGCTGGTCGTGTCGGAAATGGTGGCGAGTCAGGAAATGGTGCAGGCCAAACCCTCGGTCCGGGCGCGCGCCCGCGCAGAGCTTGGGCTGGGAGAGGCGCGCACCGCCGTCCAGCTGGCCGGGCGCGAGGCGCATTGGATGGCCGAGGCTGCCCGCATGGCCGAAGATGGTGGCGCGCAGGTCATCGACATCAATATGGGTTGCCCCGCGAAAAAGGTCGTGGGCGGCATGTCCGGCTCGGCCCTGATGCGCGAGCCCGATCACGCGCTGCGCCTGATCGAGGCTGTGGTGGGCGCCGTGGGCGTGCCCGTCACGCTCAAGACCCGGCTGGGCTGGGATGACGATCGCCTGAATGCCCCCGGCCTTGCGGCGCGGGCTGCGGATGCGGGTGTGCAGATGGTCACGATCCACGGGCGCACGCGCTGCCAGTTCTACAAGGGCCGCGCGGATTGGGTGGCGATTGGCGGGGTGGTGCGGGCCTGCAAGGTGCCGGTCATCGCGAATGGCGATATCACGGATGCCGACAGTGCGGCGCAGGCGCTGGCGCAATCGGGTGCGGCGGGCGTGATGGTGGGGCGCGGCGCGCAGGGGCGCCCCTGGCGGCTGGCGCAGATCGCGGCACGGCTGTTCGGTGCGCCCGCGCCGCAGGTGCCGCAGGGCGCGGCCCTGGTCGCGCTGGTCGCCGCGCATTACGAGGCGATGCTGTCCTTTTACGGGCGCGATCTGGGCGTGCGGGTCGCGCGCAAGCATCTGGGCTGGTATCTGGACGACGCGGCCTGCGCGACCGCCCTGCGCCGCGAGATCCTGACCGCGACCGACCCGGCCATTGTCCTGCGTCTGTTGCCCGACGCACTGGCCCCCGACCGCATGGAGCGCGCAGCATGATCCCGCCCGCCACAGGCACGATCTGGGCCGCGCTGCCGGTCCCGGCGATTCTGGTGGGCCACAAGGACGGGGCCGAACTGATCGCCGATTGCAACCCGGCTTCCGAGCAGTTTCTGGGCGTGTCGCGCCGTTCGGTGCAGTCGCGCCCGATGGATGATATTGTCTGGATCGACGCGCCCATCGGCAAGGCCATCGCGCGCTGCCGCACCAACCGCGCACCCGTCTTCATCAATGATGTGCATGTCTCTGTGGGCGAACGCGCCTCGACACTGTGTTCGGTGCAGCTCGCCCTTCTGGGTGACCGGCGTGATCTGGTGCTGATGCTGCTGACCCCGCGCGACATCGCGGGCAAGCTGGGCAAGGCCGATGGCATCCGCCAGTCCGCGCGCTCTGCCATCGGCATGTCGCAGATGCTGGCGCATGAGATCAAGAACCCGCTGGCGGGCATCACGGGGGCCGCGCAGCTTTTGTCGATGGGGCTGACGGGCGATGACCGGGCGCTGACGGATCTGATCGTGGCCGAGACGCAGCGCGTGGTCAAACTGCTGGACCAGGTCGAGCAATTCGGCAACCAGCGCCCGCCGGAACGGCGCGCGGTCAATATCCATGATGTGCTGGAGCGCGCGCGGCGCTCAGCCGAGATCGGCTTTGCCGCGCATATGCAGATCCGCGATGGCTATGACCCGTCGCTGCCGCCGGTCTGGGCCGATCCGGACCAGTTGCAGCAGGTGTTTCTGAACCTTCTGAAGAATGCCGCTCAGGCGCAGTTGATGGGCGGGCGCATCTGCATCCGCACCTTTTTCGAGCAATCGCTGCGCCTGCGCGGGGCCTCGGGGCAGGATGTGGCGCTGCCCATCCATGTCGAGATCATCGATGACGGCCCCGGCCTGCCCAGGGAAATCGCAGATGAGATTTTCGACCCCTTCGTGTCGGGGCGCGAGAATGGCACCGGGCTGGGGCTGGCGCTGGTGTCCAAGATCGTGGGCGCGCATGACGGCTGGATATCGGTCGACAGCAAGCCGGGCCGCACCGTGTTTCGCATATCGCTGCCGCGCGTCCCGCGCGAGGCTGAGAAAGAGGAGAAGTCCTGATGGACGGTACTGTTCTGGTTGCAGATGACGATCGCACGATCCGCACGGTTCTGACGCAGGCGCTGACGCGCGCGGGCTGCAAGGTGCATGCGACCTCCAGCCTGACGACGCTGATGCGCTGGGTCGAGGAAGGGCGCGGCGATCTGGTCATCACCGATGTCATGATGCCCGATGGCAACGGGATCGAGATGATCCCCAAGATCAGCCTGGAACGCCCTGACCTGCCGGTCATCGTGATCTCGGCGCAGAACACGATCATGACCGCGATTCAGGCCAATGAGGTCGAGGCGCATGACTATCTGCCCAAACCCTTCGATCTGCCCGATCTGCTGAAGCGCGCGGGCAGCGCGATGAAGAACCGCCGCCTTGTCGCGGCCAGCGAGGCGCCCGCGCGCCCCACACCCGCCCCACGCGGCGATGTGCTGAGCATGGACTCGATCCCACTGGTGGGCCGCACCCCGGTCATGCAGGATCTGTATCGGCTGATCGCGCGGGTCATCAACGCCTCGATGCCCGTGCTGATCCTGGGCGAATCCGGGACCGGGAAATCCCTGATCGCGCGCACGCTGCATGACCTGTCGGACCGCCGGGTGCAGCCCTTCGTCACCGCCTCGGCCGAGGATCTGCATTCCACCGACGGGGTGCAGGCGCTGTTGTCGCGGGTGCGCGGTGGCACGCTGCTACTGGATGAGTTGACCGCCTATGACACCGAAGCGCAGCTTCGTGCCGCACGGCTGCTGGATGCGCTGCCCGAGGATGCGCCACGCGTCATGGCGACCGCGCAGGGCAATCTGACCCGCGCGCTGGGCGATGGTGCGCTGCGCGAGGATCTGTATTACCGGCTGGGGGGTGTGGTGCTGAACGTGCCCTCCCTGCGCGAACGTGTCGATGATCTGGAACCGCTGGCCGAGCATTTTCTGGCGCAGGCGGCGGATGAGGGCGCAAGCCTGCGCAAGCTGTCCCCCGACGCGCTGGACGTCATCCGCAGCTATTCCTGGCCCGGCAATGTGCGGCAGTTGCAGAACACGCTGCGCCGCGCCAGCCTGACCAGCGCCGACCCGCTGATTTCGCGCGCGGAAATCGAATCCTCGCTGCAAAGCCAGCCCAGCAACGTCAATATGGGTGAGCGTTTCATGGATGAGACGCTGTCGGATTCCATTGCGCGGCATCTGCGGCGCTACTTCGATCTGCACGGGCAGGACCTGCCGCCACCGGGGCTGTATGGCCGTATCCTGCGCGAGATGGAAGCGCCGCTGATCGAGATTGCGCTGGATGCCACAGGCGGCAATCAGGCGCGCTGCGCCGATTTGCTGGGGATCAACCGCAACACGCTGCGCAAGAAGATTACCGAACTGGACATCCCTGTATCGCGCCGCCGCAAGCTGGCCTGAGGGCGATTTCCCGCCCTGTTCGTTTTGATGT
This sequence comes from Paracoccaceae bacterium, assembly GCA_003561595.1. Lineage (GTDB taxonomy): Bacteria > Pseudomonadota > Alphaproteobacteria > Rhodobacterales > Rhodobacteraceae > Roseinatronobacter. The sequence goes on from PWWF01000308.1 coordinate 15,156, forward strand.
AGAAATACCACATCGGCTGTGGCAATCTCGCGTCACAGGGCAATGGGCTGTTCCGGCCTTTCCTGGCCAAAACAGGGCAAAACGCGCGATGAGGGGTTTTTGACAGGGGCATCGCTCAGAAGGGCGGCGATCTGGGAACGGGTGTGGGGTCTGGCCCGCACCGGAGCCGTGGATCGCCGCGTGTCAAACCGCATGGCCGTGGCATTGGTGATGCTGGGTCCGGTGCTGGTGGCGCTGACGCTGCTTGCGCTGGGGCCGCTGGACCAGTTGTTCGACTCGCGCGGGTTGCTGCTGATCCTGCTGGCCGATCTGGTCTATCTGCTGCTGATCGCGGGGCTGGTGGCCATGCGCATCGCGCGGCTGATCGCGGCGCGACGCTCGGATTCCGCCGGGGCCAAGCTGCATCTGCGGCTGTCTGCGCTCTTTGCCACGATTGCGCTGGTCCCCACTGTCACAGTCGCGATCTTTGCCACCGTAACGCTGAATGTCGGGCTGGAAGGGTGGTTCTCGGACCGGGTGCAGCGCGTGCTGGGCAATTCGCTGGCCGCCGCCGAAGCCTATGAGTTCGAGCAGGAGCGCGATCTGCGCACCGATACCGATCAGCTTGCCTCGTACCTCGAAACTTTGCGCCGCGTCTTTCCCATGATCGAGGAGGGCGAGCTGCGCAGCCTGCTGTCCGAGGCGCAGGGCCAGGTGCAGCGCGGCCTGCGCGTGGCCTTCATCATCGATGGCGAGGGCGATATCCGCGCGCGGGGCGAACGATCCTACCGGTTCAATTTCACGCCCCCCACGCCCGAGGAAATGGCGCAGGCGCGCGATGGGCAGGTCATCATCAAGGATTGGCAGAACAACGAATTCCGCGCCATTCAGATGCTGGACAATTATTTCGACCGCTATCTGTATGTCGCGCGCGAGGTCGATGGCGAATTGCTCAGCCTGCTGGATGAAACGCGCGAAACCGTGCGCTTCTACCAGCAGCTTGAACGCGAGCGCGGGCAGTTGCTGTTCCAGTTCGGCGCGCTTTATCTGGGCTTTGCGCTGATCCTGATCATGGGATCGGTCTGGCTGGGGCTGAGCTTTGCCGAACGGCTGGCACGGCCCGTGGGCCGTCTGGCCGATGCCGCGCAGCGCGTTGGCACGGGCGATCTGGATGTGCGGGTCACGGTTGCGCGCGATGATGACGAGATCGCGCTGCTGGGCCGCGTGTTCAACCAGATGATGCGGCAATTGCGCGGCCAGCGCGATGTTTTGCTGGAAAACACCCGCCAGATCGAGGCGCGGCGCCGCCTGTTCGATTCGGTGCTGGGGTCGGTCACTGCGGGGGTTATCGGGCTGGACGAGCAGGGGCGGCTGGAATTCATCAACCGGGCGGCTGAAAGCATGGTTGGCG
>PWWF01000195.1 GCA_003561595.1 Paracoccaceae bacterium
ACCCATGTCGATGCGATCGGCATGGCACCTACAGAAAAGGCCTGATCTCATGACCCCACGCATCGCCCTGAACGGCCTGGGCCGCATCGGAAAACTCGTCCTTCGCGACCTGATCGACAGCAGTGCCGGGGGTGAGATCGTGCTGCTGAACGATCCTGTCGGCGATGCCGCGCAACATGCCCTGCTGATAGAATTCGACTCGGTCCATGGCCGCTGGACCACGCCTGTTACAGCAGGCGACGGGGTACTGGTGCTGGATGGCCAGCGCATCCGACTGACGCACGAGCAAACCATCGACGCCCTGCCACTTGCCGAAATGGGTGTCGATCTGGTCATCGACTGCACAGGCGTCTTCAAGTCCGAGGCCAGTCTGGCCCCCTATTTCGCCGCCGGGGTGCAAAAGGTCGCGGTCAGCGCGCCCGTCAAGGACGGCGGCGCGCTGAATCTGGTCTACGGCGTCAATCACCACCTCTATGACGGCACCCAGACCATCATCACGGCGGCCTCCTGCACCACCAATTGCCTCGCCCCGGTGGTCAAGGTGATCCACGAGGCGCTCGGCATCCGCCACGGGTCGATCACCACGATCCATGATGTCACCAACACCCAGACCATCGTCGACCGGCCCGCAAAGGACATGCGCCGCGCCCGCTCCGCGCTGACCAACCTGATCCCCACCACCACCGGCAGCGCGACAGCGATCACGCTGATCTATCCCGAACTCAAGGGGCGGCTGAACGGCCGTGCCGTACGCGTGCCGCTGCTGAATGCCTCGCTGACCGATTGCGTGTTCGAACTCGAGCGCGCGACAACGATCGAGGAGGTCAACGCCCTCTTCCGCGCCGCCGCTGAAGGACCGCTGATGGGCATCCTCGGCTATGAGGACCGCCCGCTGGTCTCAAGCGATTTCACCAATGATCCGCGCTCGGCCATCATCGACGGGCCTTCGACCATGGTCATCAACGGCACGCAGCTCAAGCTCTATGCCTGGTATGACAATGAATGGGGCTATGCCTGCCGCCTTGCCGATATCACGCGCATGATCGCGGCCCGCCTGTGATCGCCCTGCTTCATCTTGCCAGAAATACTCTCAGGGGGGTGCGGGGGGCAGAATGCCCCCCGCCTGCACCACATTGCCACAGGACGGATCGATGAGCATGGTCAATCCCCTTCGCGCCTACGCCGCTGTCACGGCGGCCTATTGGGCCTTCATGCTCTCGGACGGGGCGCTGCGGATGCTGGTGCTCTTGCATTTCAACAGCCTTGGCTTCACGCCGATCCAGCTCGCCTATCTGTTCCTGCTTTATGAGGTTGCGGGCATCGTGACCAATCTGGCGGCAGGCTGGCTGGCCGCGCGTTTCGGGCTTGCGGCGACGCTTTATGGCGGGCTGGCGCTACAAATCGTGGCGCTGGCCGCGCTCGCGCAGATGGACCCGGCCTGGGGTATCACGGCCTCGGTCATCTTCGTGATGGCGGTGCAAGGGGTGTCTGGCGTGGCCAAGGATCTGGCCAAGATGTCATCGAAATCGGCGGTCAAGGTATTGGCGCCTTCGGAGGATGGGGGCCTGTTCCGCTGGGTGGCCGCGCTGACCGGATCAAAGAATGCGGTCAAGGGGCTGGGCTTCTTCCTGGGCGCGGCGCTCCTGGCGCTGGCGGGATTTCAGGCCGCGGTCTGGGGCATGGCGGGCGTGCTGGCCGTGATCCTGCTGGCCGTGGTCCTGTTCCTGCCGCCGGGTCTGCCGGGGCGGATGAAAGGGGCGGACACATGGGCGGGCTGGCGCTCGCGGGACGCTCGCGTGAACCGCCTGAGCCTGGCGCGGATGTTCCTGTTCGGGGCGCGCGATGTGTGGTTCGTCGTGGGTATCCCGGTCTATTTTCAGGCCGTGCTGTCGGATGGCACGGATGAGGGGCGGCGCGAAGCGTTTTTCCTGATCGGCGGGTTTCTGGCGCTGTGGATCATCGCCTATGGCGCGGTGCAGGCCTTTGCCCCCCGCATTCTGGGCGGCCGGGGCCAGCCAGAGGCGGCAACCGTGGGCAAGGCGATCCTCTGGGCCGGGCTGCTGGTGCCGATCCCCTTCATACTGGCCATTGCCGCCCTGATCGCGGGCGATCCGGCGGACTGGCTGACCACGTCGCTCGTCGCGGGCCTGCTGCTGTTCGGCTTCGTCTTTGCCATCAATTCCTCGGTCCATTCCTACCTGATCCTTGCCTTCGGGGCAGCCGACCGGATCACCCGCGATGTGGGTTTCTACTACATGGCCAATGCGTCTGGGCGGCTGATCGGCACGCTTCTGTCCGGCATCAGCTACCAGTTGGGCGGGCTGCCGCTGTGCCTGGCCACGGCGGGGATGATGGCGCTGGCAAGCTGGCTGGCCGCACGGCGTCTCGGCCAAGGCTAGGCCGGGCCAACACCTCTGCGACCAGACACTGTGCGTATGGTGGTTTACAGCGCTTGACCTTCGCACATCCTGCGGTTGATTGTGGGCCAGATGTAATGCCCGACACCGGGGCCGCTCACGATCACGGGAGAACGCGATGATACACCGCCTCATGATGACCTCTGTATGCGCCGTTGCGCTGGCCCTGCCCGGCGCGGCGCAACAGGCCGCCGATCAGGTGGAGCCCGAGATCGCGGTTGACCTGCCCGCAGCATTCGATGGCCTGTCAGAGGACGCCGCCGCCGCATGGGCGGCGCGCAACGAGGGGCGCGCGGTCGAGGGCGAGCGCTGGATGGTGGCCGCGCAGAACCCGATCGCGGCCGAAGCCGGGGCGCGCGTGCTGCGCGAGGGCGGCAATGCGGCGGATGCGATGGTTGCCGTGCAGGCGATGCTGGGGCTGGTCGAGCCGCAATCCTCTGGCCTCGGCGGCGGCGCATTCCTTGTCTGGTATGATGCCGCGACCGGCGAAGTGACAACGCTTGACGGGCGCGAGACTGCCCCACTGGCCGCAACCCCGCGTCTGTTTCAGGATGAGGACGGAGAGCCGCTGCCCTTCTGGGACGCGGTGATGGGCGGGCTGTCGGTCGGCACGCCGGGGACGCCCGCGTTGATGGAGGCCGCGCAGCGCCGCTGGGGCCGCGCGAACTGGGCGGGCCTGTTCGACGATGCGATTGCGGTCGCCGAGGACGGTTTTGCCATCTCGCCACGGTTGGCCGGGCAGATCGCGGATGATGCCGACCGCCTGATGCGCTTTCCCGAAACGGCGGCCTATTTCTATCCTGATGGCGAACCACTGGCCGAAGGTGATCTGCGCACCAATCCCGATTATGCCGAGACGTTGCGCGCGCTGGCGGCTGAAGGCGCGAGCGCCTTTTATCGCGGGCCCATCGCCGAGGATATCGTGGCCGCCGTGCGCGGGGCCGAGGACGCGCCGGGGCTGCTGAGCCTTGAGGATATGGCGCGCTACAGGGTGATCGAGCGCCCGGCGGTCTGCACCGATTACCGGGGCGCCGAGGTCTGCGGCATGGGGCCGCCGTCGTCTGGCGCGATCTCGGTGGCGCAGATCCTTGGCAAGCTCACGCAATTCGACATGGCCGAAATGGACCCGCAAGCGCCCGAAACCTGGCGGCTGATCGGCGACGCCACGCGGCTTGCCTTTGCCGACCGTGGCCGTTTCATTGCCGATAGCGATTTCGTGCCGGTGCCCGTGGGCGGGCTGATCGACCCCGGCTATCTTGCCGAACGTGCCGGGTTGCTGCGCCGCGAGGATGCGCTGACCGAGGTGCCGGTGGGCACGCCCGAATGGGATCACGCGCTGCTCCAGGCCTCTGACACGGACCCCGAACGCCCTGCGACCAGCCATATCTCGATTGTCGATGCCGAGGGCAACGCGCTCTCGATGACGACCACCATCGAAAGCGGCTTTGGCGCGCGGCTTTTCGTGCGCGGCTTTCTTCTGAACAATGAATTGACCGATTTCTCCTTCCGCAGCCATGAGGATGGCTGGCCAATCGCCAACCGGGTCGAACCGGGCAAGCGGCCACGCTCTTCCATGGCGCCCACTGTGGTGCTGCGCGACGGGGCGCCGGTGCTGGTGACCGGATCACCCGGCGGCGCGCCGATCATCGTCTATACGGCTACGCATATCCTCGCGCATCTGGATTGGGGGATGGATGTGCAGGCCGCAGCCGACATGCCGCAACTCGTCAATGCCTTTGGCACCTATATCGTGGAAGAAGATACCTGGGCCGCCGATCTGGCCCAACCGCTGGAGGATATGGGCTTCGAGGTCAGCATCGGCCCCCGGCCATCCGGGGTGCAGGCAATCTCGATCACGGAAGGACGGCTGTTCGGTGGGGCCGATCCGCGCCGCGAGGGGATCGCGCTGGGGGAATAGCGCCCGGACATGACAGAAATTCGGATCTGATCTCCCCGTTGGCAGTTCCAGCGGGCACATCGTCATGAACTCTTCATCTGTCTGTCAATCACACGTTACCGACTCCTGCAAATCAGGGGCGGCTCCCTTTGTGGGACCAAAGCTGCCAACCTGATCCGGAGATCACGATAATGAAATCGAAATCACTTGCCGCGCTGCTGGTCGCATCGACAGCACTCGGCACCCTGCCCATGTCCGCAAGCGCCGATTGGCGCGCTGACCTGCCGGTGTTCCGCATCGGCCTTCTGGGCGG
>PWWF01000331.1 GCA_003561595.1 Paracoccaceae bacterium
GGCGGGACAGGTGCTGGATGAACGCGCCTTCGTGAACGGGATCGTGGGGCTGATGGCCACGGGCGGGTCCACCAATCTGGTGCTGCATCTGCCCGCGATGGCGCGCGCGGCGGGGATCGAGCTGGCGCTCGAGGATTTTGCCGAAATCTCGGATGTGGTGCCACTGATGGCCAAGGTCTATCCCAATGGTCTGGCCGATGTGAACCATTTCCACGCCGCAGGGGGCCTCGGGTTCATGATCGGGGAATTGCTGGACGCGGGGTTGCTGCATGACGATGTCAGCACAGTCGCGGGCGACGGTCTGGCGCGTTACGCGCAGGAGCCGCGACTGAAAGATGGCGCGCTGGTCTGGGAGGATGGCGCAGGCGCAAGCCAGAACACGAAGATCCTGCGCCCGGCGCGCGAGGCGTTCCAGAAAGCGGGCGGGCTGAAGCAACTCAGCGGCAATCTGGGGCAGGGTGTGATCAAGGTGTCCGCCGTGGACCCCGCACGCCATGTGATCGAGGCGCCCGCGCGCATCTTCCACGATCAGGCCAGCGTGAAAGAGGCGTTTCGCGCAGGCGAGTTCACGGGCGATGTCGTCGTCGTGGTCCGGTTCCAGGGCCCTGCGGCGAACGGGATGCCCGAATTGCATTCGCTCACCCCCTTGCTGGGCATATTGCAGGAGCGCGGGCACAAGGTGGCGCTGGTGACGGATGGGCGGATGTCGGGGGCAAGCGGCAAGGTGCCCGCCGCGATCCATGTCGCGCCAGAGGCCGCCAAGGGCGGCCCGCTGGCACGGTTGCGCGACGGCGATCTTGTGCGCGTGGACGCGGTGGCAGGGCAGCTGGAAGTGCTGGCCGAAGGGTTCGAGGCGCGCAGCCCGGTCGAGGTGGATCTGAGCGCCAATGGCTTCGGGATCGGGCGCGAGCTGTTCGCGGCCTTTCGCGCCAATGTCGGCGATTCGACGCAAGGGGCCGGCGTCGCCGTCTGAGGTCTGGCCGGAGGGCTGTGTCCCGACGCGGCCCGAGCCCCCTCGATGGGGGCGAGGGGCGCCCCCCCCCGTCTGTGGCAAGGCCCGCCCACGCCCCGCCCGGCCGGTGTGCCCACCCACCCGCCCCCGCACCCCGCCCGCGCGGGGCACGGGCGGGCTTGTGCAATTGCTTACGGTCCGGGCGCGATCTGCCAGCGCGCCTCATTTTCCTCGATCGCGCGGATGCGGTCTTCGGTTTTCGGGTGGCTCATCATCCAGGCGGGCGCACCCCCTCCCATACCCACCAGCCGGTCGAGTTTGCGAAACAGCGATTTCTGCGGCGCGGTGCCGATCCCGGCCTTGACCAGCAGGGCCGAGGCATAGGCATCGGCCTCGTATTCGTCATCACGCGACAGTCGCGCCATCAGCAGGGTGGTGATGAAATTCGCAACAATCACGCCCAGCCCCGGCAGGAACCGGTTGAAGATCGTGGCCAGCGCCATCCGGATCGCGTTTGTGCCTGAGAAATCGATCATCCTTTTGCGGGTATGGCCCAGCGCGACATGCCCCAGCTCATGCGCGATCACTGTTGCCATTTCCTCGGCAGACACCTCGCCCTGCCGATATTTGTTGTAAAACCCGCGCGTGATGAAGATGCGCCCATCGGGTGCAGCGAGCCCGTTCACCGGCTCGACCTCGTAGATATGCACCAGCACTTTCTTCACGCCGATGGCATCGGCAAAGCGGTCGGTCAGTGTTTTCAACCGCACATCGGCCAATGGTGAGGACCGCTGGTCCAGTTCCTTGCGCGTCCGCCAGGACGAGAACCAGAACATCACCAGACCATAGCCGATCAGCAGCAGGATGGGTGTGAGCTTCAGCATGCGCCAGATATGGGGTGCGAGGCGATGTTCGGCAATGCCGTCAGATGCGGCAGGGTGTCCGGGTCCCGCGCAATGGCAGGTCTGCTGCCGAAGGCAGCGGCAAGCGCCCGCGAGCGGGCCATGGGTGGGTGGGCGGGGCCCCGAGCGGGCGCTTTCGCCCTCATGCGCAGGCACCACGTCCGAGGCACGCTGTCGCCTGCACCCTCAGCCATTCCCACTGGCGAAACGGCCCGCATCCTCTGCGGCGCGGCGCAGCGCGCGCGACTTGTTGACCGTTTCCAGATACTCGGCCTCAGGGTCGCTGTCATAGACCACGCCGCCCCCTGCCTGAATATAAAGGGTTTCATCCTTCAGCACGGCGGTGCGCAGGCAGATGCACATATCCATCTCGCCATTGGCGGCAAAATATCCCGCACCGCCGCCATAGACGCCGCGCTTTTCGGGCTCCAGCTCGTCGATGATCTCCATCGCGCGGACCTTGGGCGCGCCCGAGACGGTGCCCGCAGGCAGACCTGCCAGCAGCGCCGAGAGCGCGTCCTCCCCCTCGGCCAGCTCGCCCACCACGTTCGAGACGATATGCATGACATGGCTGTAGCGCTCGATGATGAATTCCTCGGTCGGGCGCACAGTCCCGATCCTGGCCACGCGCCCCACATCGTTGCGCCCCAGATCCAGAAGCATCAGATGCTCGGCCAGTTCCTTCTCATCGGCCAGGAGATCGGCCTCATGCGCGCGATCTTCCTCTGGCGTCGCGCCGCGCGGGCGGGTGCCTGCGATGGGGCGGATCGTGACCTCTCCCGCGCGCAGCCGCACCAGAATCTCGGGGCTTGCGCCGATCACCTGAAACGGCCCGCTCTGTGCTGCGAAATCGAAATAGAACATGAAGGGCGAGGGGTTCGTGCGCCGCAGCGAACGATAGAGCGCGAAGGGCGGCAGGGCGAAGCGCTGCGCCCAGCGTTGCGAGGGCACGACCTGAAAGATATCGCCCGCGCGGATATATTCCTTCGCCCGCTCGACCGCTGCCAGATAGTCCGGCTTGGCGAAATTCGATTCCGGCGCGCCGATCGGTGCCGCATCGCTGCGCAATTCGCGCGGGGCCTGCGGCAGGCTGCGTTCCAGATCGCGCACGGCGTCCATCACCCGCTCGGCGGCCTGCGCATAGGCGGCGCGCGCGTTCAGCCCCGATGCCGCCCAGGCCGGTGCGACCACGATCACCTCGCCCTTGACCCCGTCCAGCACCGCCACGACCGAGGGGCGCAGCATCATCGCATCGGGCACGCCGATCGGGTCGGGGTTCACATTCGGCAGATGCTCGACCTGGCGGATCATGTCATAGCCCAGATAGCCGAACAGTCCCGCAGCCGCCGCGGGCAGCCCCTGGGGCATCTCGATCCGGCTTTCCGCCAACAAAGCGCGCAGCGTATCAAGCGGCGCGCCTTCCAGCACCTCCCACCCGTCGGGGTCAAAACGGGCCGCGCGGTTGATCCGGCTCTGGGTGCCGTGGCAATCCCAGATCAGATCGGGCTTCATGCCAATGATGGAATAGCGCCCGCGAACTTCTCCGCCCGTCACCGATTCCAGGATGAAACTGTCGCGCGCGCCCCCCGCCAGCTTGAGGTAAAGCGACACGGGCGTGTCCAGATCAGCGGCAAGACGGGCGTGGACAAGCTGGTTCTCGCCGCGCGCCCAGCCTGCCTCGAATGTTGCGAAATCGGGGGTAAGCTGGGCCATGGGCTCAGAAATTCTCCTGCACGGCCCCGATCACCTGCTGATCCAGCCGGATCGCCGTCTGATCGCGCAGGATCGCGGCGAAATAGCTGAACAGATCCTCGGCGATGCCCTGGGCGATCTGGTTGTCCAACTGATCGCGCAGGTGGGCGACATCCTCGCGCATCGGGTCGGGGCTGGCGATGTCATGCAGTTCGACCAGATGCACGCGCGCGCCATCCTCGACCACTCTGGACTCGCCTATATCCATGTCAAACGCGGTTGAAAGCACATCGCTCGGCAGGTCGGGCAGGGTGTCATTGCGGGTGATCCCTTCGAACCGCACGGCCGTCGCGGTGACCTCGGGTGCGTCCCCGCCGCTTTGCAACTGATCTGCCAGATCGGACAGCGCGGCGCGGATCTGCGCGTCCTGCCAGTCGGCGATCACCTCATCGCGGATATCATCCAGCGGGCGGGGGGCCTCGGGCAGCGACTCGATGTATTCAAGCGCGAACAGGCCCCCATCCGCGAACTCGTTCAACTGGGCGAAATCGCCCTGTTCCAATGCGTTGGCGGCTTCGCGGAATGTCTCATAGGCAGCGATCCCCTCGCGCGCGTCGGGGCGCCAGTCAATCTCGCCGAATTCCATATCGGTCTCATCGGCCAGTTCGCGCACAGTCGCGCCGCCCGCCAGAAGATCGTCGAACAGGTCGATATCATCGGCCAGCGCGCGCCGCGCCATATCGGCAAGCTGTTCGTCGCGAAGCTGGTCGCGCGCGTCCTCAAAGCTGACTTCCTGCGCGGACAGAACCGCATTCATCCGGAACAGCGCAGGCCCGAGCGAGGTCTGCACAGGCCCGGTCACGCCCGGATCGGACATGGCAAAGACTTCTTCGCCCGCCGCGCCAAGCTGGTCTTGGGTGACATCGCCCATATCGGTATCGTCCAGGTCCAGCCCGCGCTCGGCGACCAGATCCTCAAAGCTCGCCTGGCCCGCGTCCCAGCGGTCAAAGGCGTCTTGAGCGGTGGCCACATCGGGATAGACCAGCCGTTCGAC
>PWWF01000185.1 GCA_003561595.1 Paracoccaceae bacterium
CGCCCCGACCGGGTGCCCGTCTGCACCCGGTAGAGCGATTTCGTCGCCGTGATGTAAAGCTGCGACAGATCGGGGCCGCCCCATTCGACATTGGTCACCATCTCGGGCACGGGCAGATGGGCAAGCTGCGCGCCGTCGGGGGCAAAGACATAGACCCCGTCGCCGCCCGAAGCCCAGATATTGCCGTCCGCATCCACGCGCATTCCGTCAGGCACGCCGACGGGCATCACCGCCAGATCGCGCAGGTTGGAGAGGTCCCAGCCGGGGCCGACATCCAGTGCAACGACCTTGTGAAACCGCTCCGATGAATCCGAGACATAGAGCGTCTTCTCGTCGGGCGACAGGCACAACCCGTTGGGCCGGTAGATATCCTTGCAGGCCGCCCGTGGATGATCGGCATCCGGCCCCACCGCAAAGACCCATGACCCCGGCAATTCCTGCGCCTGCTGATAGCCATGCAGCGCGCCCTCCAGATTACGTACGCCAAAGGGTGGATCGGTGAACAGGATCGTCCCGTCGCTTGTGCAGATCACGTCATTGGTCGAGTTGAGAACCCGCCCCTCATGCGCGCGCGCCAGAACCTCGCGCCCGGCAAGCTCGCCATCCGCCCCCAGCATCAGCGCCGAGAGCGTGCGAGTGGAATGCTCGCAGGAAATGACGCGGCCCTCGCGGTCGCGCGTCAGCCCGATCGCGAAATGGGCATTGTCGCTCCAGACCGACAGGCTCTCGCCATCCTTCCAGCGCATGATCGCATTGCCGGGAATGTCGGTGAAGAGCAGGCAGTCGTGTTCTTCAATCCAGACCGGCCCCTCGGTGAAGCTCATCTCGCCGGACAGATGCTCCAGCGTGCCAGTGATCAGATCATTCATGTCGTTCCTCCCTTGCCGCGCGCCCAGCGGTCGATCAGCACGACGCCCACGACAAGCGCGCCCTTGATAACCTGCTGGGTGTTGAAATCCACATTCATGATAGCCAGCCCATTGTTCAAAATCCCGATCAGCAGCACCCCGAGTGCTGTGCGTGGGATGGACCCGTAGCCCCCGCCCAACCGCGTGCCGCCAATTACGGCCGCAGCGATGGCATCAAATTCCAACCCGATGGCCCCGTCTGCGCGGGCATTGCCGATGCGGGCGATCAGGATCATGCCGACCAGCCCCATCAGCGCGCCAGTCAAGGTGAAGACCAGAAGTTTCACGCGCGCCACAGGCAGGCCCAGCATCGCGCTCGCTTCGGCATCACCGCCGATGGCGCGGACTTGCGCGCCGAAGCGTGTGCGCGCCAAGAGCCAGCCCATCAGCACGAAGACTGCGAGCAGCCACCAGAAGGCGGCGCGTTGGCCCAGAAAACTACCCGTTGCAAAGAGCGACCGGAACCAGTCCGCCGCGAACAGGATCGTCTGCCCGCCCGTCAGCGTCAGCGCAACGCCTTGCGCCAGAAAGAAGCTGACCAGCGTTGCGATAAAGGCGGGCACGCCAAGGGCAACCACCAGCACCCCATTAAGCAGTCCGAATACCGTACCCACAAGAATAGCGATGGGGATTGCCCAGACCCCCCAGCCTTGCGCCAGCGCGAGCGCCGTGACCACCGCCGCAGCAGAGGCGACCGCTCCCACGCTAAGGTCGATTTCGCCCATCAGGATGACAAAGGTCATTGCCGCCGCCGCAATCCCCAGGATGGCCACCTGCCGACCAATGCCCATCAGATTGGCCGGATCGCGAAAGGCGGGGCTGAGGATCAAGAGCGCTGTGACAATCGCAACAATCGCGAGCGCAAGGCCGAGATCAGCCATGCGTTCTGAAAGTCGGAGAGAGCTGCGCGCGCTCATCGGCCACCTGCTGCGACCCGTTCCAGCACCACGGCCAGAAGGATGATCAGTCCCTTGATGATGTATTGCGCGTCGATATTGACGTTGAGAAGGACCATACCGTTATTGAGCACCGCGATCAGCGCCGCCCCCATCAAGGTGCGCCCGACAAAGGCTCGGCCCCCGAAGAGACTTGCGCCACCGATGATCACAGCCGCGATGGCATCAAGCGTCAGCGCTGGCACCGATCCAGGGGCTCCACTGCCCAGCCGCGCCGCACTCAGGCAGGCAGCAATCGCGACAAGCGCCCCCATGATAACAAAAACTGTGATCTTGCGGCGCTTGACCGGCACACCCGACAGCGCGGCAGCAGCAGGATTGGCGCCAAGCGCGAACAATTCGAATCCCGCGACAGTGCGGTTGAGATAGAGCACAGAAGCAAGGAAAGCGAGACCGACGATCCAGAGTGGAACGGGGAGGCCCAGAAAACGATCATCGTAGAACAGATCAAGAAACTGGTCGTCCATAATCGCGACTGAAACAGAGCCGGTAAAAACGTAAGCCAGCCCTGTCGCGACTGCCATCATGCCAAGTGTCGTGATGAAGGATGGAATGTCACCGATGACCGTTATCACCCCATTTAGCCCGCCAATGCCCATGCCGATCAGCAGGACCAGAATGACAGCCAGAGGCCAGCCCAACCCAGCGGCCATGAGCTGCACCAGAATAACTGACAGAAGTGCGACAACCGCCCCGACACTCAAATCAATTTCCCCGAGCAGGATCACCATGGTCATCCCGAACGCCACCAGCATCAGTGTCGCGGAATCGGTGATCAGGCGCTCGAAATTGCGGGTGTTGAGGAAGAACTCGCTGGCGAAGGCAAAATAGGCGACCACCAGAAAAAGCCCGGCATAGGGCAGCAAGTCACGCAGCAGCGCTGCGCCGCGCCGGATTCGCGCCATTGCAGGGCTTGTCGTCGGGGGCAGAGCGGTCATGCGGCCTCGCTCTCGTCGAATGCCAATTCCAGCAGCGCCGTCTCGCTGGCCTCGACCGCGGGCAGATCGCCCGAGACCCGACCCTGGGCCATAACTGCAATACGGTCGCAAAGTTGCATGAGTTCCGGCAGTTCAGATGAGATTACCAGCACCGCTGTTCCCTCTGCCGCCAGCGCGCGGATAAGGGTATAAATCTCGGCCTTCGCACCAACATCGACCCCGCGCGTAGGCTCGTCCAGCAGGATCACGCGCGGGGCAGTGGACAGCCATTTCGCCAGCGCAACCTTCTGCTGGTTGCCGCCAGAGAGCGTGCCGACCACAGTATCCGGCCCCGTGGCCCGGACTCCGAGCCGCCCCATCCAGTCGCGCGCAAAATCCCGTAGCCGCGCTGGCGAGACCCAACCGCTTCGCGACAGTCGCGCAAGGCTTGGCAGTGCTATGTTCTGCCCAACTGGCAGCGGCAGCACCACACCCAGACCCTTGCGGTCCTCTGAAACATACGCCACGCCTGCTAGCATCGCCGCGCGGACTGAGGCAGGCGCATATGGCTGGCCGAAGAGCATCATCTCTCCGGCATCGGGCCGGTCAATCCCGGCCATCAGGCGTGCAAGCTCCGTCCGCCCGGCCCCCATCAGCCCAGCCAGTCCCAGCACTTCACCACGGTACAGTGTCAGATCGACCCCACGCACATCGGCGCCGCGTTCCAAGCCTCTGACCTCCAGCGCGACCTCGGCACGGCGGCTCTCACCCTCATGTCGCGCCTCCGAGACATCACGCCCGACCATCGCCCGGATCAGCGCGGGGCGGTCAAGGTTGGCTGCGTCATCGGTCAGTATGTGGCGCCCGTCGCGCAATACAGTTATGCGATCGGCCAGAGCAAAGACCTCGGACATACGATGCGTGATGTAGACTATACCCGTCCCGGCTGTTTTTAGCCGTGCCACCAGCGAAAACAGCAGCTCCTCCTCGTGACGACCGAGCGAGGATGTCGGTTCGTCGAGAATGAGTACGCGCGGATTCTGCGCCACGGCTCGGGCGATCTCGACAATCTGGCGCTGACCAGTCGAGAGGCGTCCCGCCATACGGCGAGGGTCCATTGGAATGCGCAACTCACGCAGAATCTTGGCGGCCTCGTCATAAAGCGCAACCCTGTCCAGCCAGGCACCGCCAAATAGCGCCGGTTCCCGCCCGATCAGCAGATTTTGCGCTACATCGAGGTTTTCCAGTACCGTCAGTTCCTGAAAGACGGTGTGGATACCGGCGGCCTTGGCCTCGGACGGATTGGCAAAACTCACTGGCACGCCATCCAGCCGGATCGTTCCCGTGTCAGGCGCAAAAAGTCCCGCGGCGATCTTCATCATCGTGGACTTGCCCGCGCCATTTTCGCCCATGAAGGCATGCACCTCCCCCGCGCGCAGGTCGAAGCGCGCGCCATCGAGCGCGCGGACGCCCGGAAAGCTCTTGGTGATATTGCTCAGCTCCAGCACGAAACCCTGCCCCGAAAGATCGGGCCATCGCGCGGCGGCAATGGCCCGAAACCGATCAGTTTGCCCAAGGCGGGGTCACGCCCGGATACTGGACTTCCCACATCTCCGCGTAGTTTTCTGCTGTCACCAGCAGGTTCGGCGTGATGATTTCATCACAGAGCGTGGCGCCCAGAACCACCTGCGCCAATCCGTCAATCGCCGCGCGACCCTGCAAGGCGGCCTGCTGGCCCGAAAGCGCGATGATCGGCGTCTCGCC
>PWWF01000175.1 GCA_003561595.1 Paracoccaceae bacterium
AACGGAGGGTATATGGCACAGGCATTGGTGATCGGATCGTCGGGCGGAATTGGCAGCGCGCTTTGCGCGGCACTGGGCGGACAGGGCTGGCAGGTCACGGGCCTGTCGCGCAGTGAACATGGGCTGGACGTGACGGATGAGGCATCGGTCCAGCAGCATCTGGGCGCGCTGTCGGGCCCCTTTCGCCGCGTCATCATCGCGACCGGTGCGCTGGAAATTGGTGGCTATACCCCTGAAAAGGCGCTGAAACACATTGAAGCGCCGGGGATGGCGGATCAATTCGCTCTCAACACGATCGGGCCTGCGCTGGTGATGAAACACGCGCTGCGGTTGCTGCCGCGGGATGAACCGGCGGTCATGGCAGCGCTGTCGGCGCGCGTGGGCTCTATCGGGGATAACCGGGCCGGGGGCTGGCATTCCTACCGCGCTGCCAAGGCCGCGTTGAATCAGATCATTCGCGGCGCGGCCATCGAACTGGGGCGCAGCCATAAACACGCGATCTGCGTGGCGCTGCACCCCGGCACTGTGGCCACAGAGTTCACCCGCAAATATCTGGGCCGTCATCCCGCCGTGCCGCCATCAGAGGCCGCCGCAAACCTGCTGCGCGTGATCGACGGGTTGACGCCCGCACAGACGGGGCGGTTTTTCGACTGGGCAGGCGAAGAGGTCGCGTGGTGACGCTGGTCCTTTTGCTGGGGGACCAGTTGTCGGACGGGCTGAGCGCCCTGCAAACCGCTGATCCGGCGCAGGATATCGTCGTGATGGCCGAGGTCGCGGATGAGGCTTCTTATGTGCCGCATCACCCCAAGAAGATCGCCTTTACCTTTGCCGCCATGCGCAAATTCGCGTCCCATCTGCGCGACAAGGGTTGGCGCGTTGCCTACACGGCGCTGGATGATCCGCAGAATGCGGGCAGCATTCCGGGCGAATTGCTGCGCCGGGCCGAGGAATTTGCCACCAGCCAGGTGATCGCGACCCAGCCCGGGGAATGGCGGCTGATCTCTGCGCTGGAGGAGATGCCGCTCGATATCTCGATCCAGCCCGATGACCGTTTTCTGTGTTCGCACAAGGAGTTCGCCGGCTGGGCCGAGGGGCGCAAGGTCCTGCGGATGGAGTATTTCTATCGCGAGATGCGCCGCAAGACGGGCCTGTTGATGGATGGGGACAAGCCCGAGGGCGGCAAGTGGAATTACGACCACGACAACCGAAAACCGGCATCGGCGGACCTGTTTCGCAAGGGGCCACCCCAGGCGCGCGGGGATGATGTGGTCGAGGCTGTGCTGGACCTGGTGGAAGACCGGTTCGGCGATAATTTCGGTGTGCTGCGCCCTTTCCATTTCCAGACGGATCGCGCCGGGGCGCTGCGCGCACTCGATCATTTCATAGACCACGCCCTGCCGGATTTCGGCGCCTATCAGGATGCCATGCTGGAAGGCGACCCCTATCTCTACCACGCGGTGATCGGGCTTTATCTGAATGCCGGGCTGCTGGCGCCTCTGGAGGTCTGCGAGAAGGCCGAAAAAGCCTATCACGACGGGCATGCACCGCTGAACTCGGTCGAGGGGTTCATCCGCCAGATCATCGGCTGGCGCGAATATATCCGCGGCATCTATTTCCGCGAGGGGCCGGACTACCCGCGCCGCAACGCACTGAACCATCAGCGCAAGCTGCCCGCTTTCTACTGGGGGGCTAAGACGCACATGAATTGCATGGCGCAAGCCATTGGCCAGACACGCGATCTTGCCTATGCCCATCATATCCAGCGGCTGATGGTGACAGGCAATTTCGCGCTGCTGGCCGGGATCAACCCCGCGCATGTGCATGAATGGTATCTGGCGGTCTATGCCGATGCCTATGAATGGGTCGAGGCGCCCAACACTGTCGGCATGTCGCAATTCGCCGATGGCGGGATCGTGGCGTCGAAACCCTATGTCAGTTCGGGCGCCTATATCGACCGGATGTCGGATTATTGCGGCAATTGCCATTACAAGGTGCGCGACAAGACCGGCGACCGGGCCTGCCCGTTCAACCTGCTCTACTGGCATTTCCTGATCCGCCATCGCGACCGGTTTCAGGGCAATCCGCGAATGGCGCAGATGTATCGCACCTTTGACCGGATGGATGCGGCGCGGCGCGACCAGGTCCTGGCCGATGCCGAGGATTTTCTGCAGCGGATGGCCAGGGGCGATCTGGTCTGACGCGTGGGGCTTGCCCCTCCGGGACCACTCGCCTATCGAAGGGGCATGACTGCACCGCGCTACACTGATCTGGTGGCCTCGCTGCCCGCAACTGTGCCCTTTATCGGGCCTGAGGCACTGACCCGCGAGCGGGGGCGCCCTTTCCGCGCGCGGCTGGGCGCCAATGAAAGCGGTTTTGGCCCTGCGCCAAGCGCGATCTCTGCTATGCAGGATGCGGCGGGTGATGCCTGGATGTATGGCGATTCCGAGTGTTTCGAGCTGCGCAGGGCGCTGGCCGCGCATCACGGGGTCGCGGCCGAGAATATTCTGGTGGGCGAGGGGATCGACGGGCTTCTGGGCAATCTGGTGCGCGTGATGGTCGCGCCGGGCGATGCAGTGGTCACATCGGACGGGGCCTATCCGACCTTCAACTACCATGTGGCCGGGTTTGGTGGTGTGTTGCACAAGGTGCCCTACCGCGATGACCACGAGGACCCCGCCGCCCTGCTGACCCGTGCGGAAGAATTGGGTGCGAAGCTTCTCTATTTCTGCAATCCCGACAACCCGATGGGCAGCTGGCATTCGGCGCGGATCGTGCAGCGGATGATCGATGCGGTGCCCGATGGCACGCTGATGGTGCTGGACGAAGCCTATGCCGATGCGGCGCCCGATGGCACGGTGCCCCCGATTGATGCCGGGGATACGCGCGTCATCCGGATGCGGACCTTTTCCAAGCTCTACGGGCTGGCCGGGCTGCGGGTGGGCTATGCCATCGGCGCGGCCCCCCTGATTGCGATGTTTGATCGGGTGCGCAATCATTTCGGGGTGGGGCGGCTGGTGCAGACCGGTGCGCTGGCGGCGCTGCGCGATCAGGCATGGTTGCGCCATGTTCAGTCAGAGGTTGCCGCCGCGCGGGACGGGCTGCGCGAGATTGCGGCCGGTCATGGGCTGCATGCGCTGCCCTCGGCCACCAATTTCGTGACCATCGATTGCGGGCGCGATGGCGATTTCGCACGCGAACTGGTTGCCGCTTTGCGCGAACGCGATGTCTTTGTGCGCATGCCGGGGGTGGCGCCGATGGATCGCTGCATCCGAGTGTCTACCGGGCCGCAAGCGGAACTCGATATCTTTGACGACGCACTGGGCGCGTGTTTGCGCGCACTGGGCTGACGGGCGAAACCGCACGCGCAGGCTCAACGCCGCATGTTCTGCAGCAATGTCAGTGCGGTCGCGGCCCCGGTCATGACGGATTGAGAGGCTTTCAGATCGCTCATGATCAGGAAGCGGCGGGTCACTTCCTCCAGTTTCTCGGGCTCTGCCAGGTCCTCGATCTCGGATGTGCCGAACTGGCGCTGGGCGGCGGCGCGCATGCGTTTGACCTGTTCATCGACATCGAGCGCGCCGAATTCGCGGGGCAGACCAAGGGCGGTTTCCAGCACCTCGCGCAGCGGCGGATTGCCCAGCGCGCCCAGCCAGCGCGCTGTGGCGCCTTGATATTGTGACAGCACTTGCGGCAATTCGCGCTCCAGCGTCATGGCGAGTCGCATCGTCTGGTCCTGTTCGCCGACGGCCACCTCGAATGAGCGGGTCTTGAACTGCTGCACGATGCGCTCGGCCAGATCGTCCGGGGCGGGCTCTGATGCGCCGGGGGTCAGATGGGCAAAGGCTGTCGCAAATGCCAGATAGCGCTTGTCCGTCAGTCGGTTGGCCAGCGCCGCGCGATCCTCGACCCCGTCCTCGAGAATGCGGCGGATGAAGGCGCGGCTGTCCAGATCATCCTGCAGCCCGAACGCCCCCAGCGCGACCCGCAGCACCTGCCGGTCACCAACCAGTTCCTCCGCCGTCTCGATCTTGCCGATCCGGTCGGTGAAGGTCTGTGTCACACGCTCGATCGACGGGCTTTGCATGAAACTGGCTTCTTGCCGCTCGCGCGTGCGGTCGAGAAAGGCCCATCCGGCCAGACCGGTCATGGGGATGACTGGGGCAAAGCTCATGCACTCGTCGCAGCCATCAGCCGCGCCTCCCTCGGTAAAAGCAGCCGGAGTGATTTCAGCGCCTGATAGTACTCGCCCTCCAGTACCTGTTCTGTTGCTTCCGACAACAGGCTGCGGCTGTCCGGGTCGGCAAAGACCTGGCTGAGCTGTTCGATGGCGCGTATCAGCGGGGTCTGAATATCCTCGGGGGTGGAATCACCAGCAAGGACAAGCTGGGCCATGTAGCAGGTGCGTTTGACCGGGGTGCGCGCCTCATCGGGGTGGATGGCGTCGCGCAGGCGCAGCACATTGGCATTGGGCGTGCGGATCGACAGGCTGGTGCGGC
>PWWF01000412.1 GCA_003561595.1 Paracoccaceae bacterium
CCGTGCGTCCTCAAGGAGGGCGGGGAGATCGGCGTTGTGGGGCTGGTCTTCCATGAAGGTGGTCCTGTAAAAATTTTCTGTGGGTATTCAGGAGTGATAAGGTTTCCGGATCGGGAGCGCGCTAATCCTCCGAACGGATTTCCATATTGGCTCCGTCAAAGAGAAGGCGCACGTCTCCGTTGTAGTTGGACGGGTCTGGATACCCATCCGCTTCACAGCGGATGATCGCGCGGCGGGCGGTCTCAAAGGCTTGCGCGGCCGCCTGATCATCGCCACCCGTAGCGGAGATGAGGCGAATGGATCCCTGCTCATGGCGACCCGTATCGGTCAGACTGAAACCGACAGTGACCGCGACCCGCAATGCCTCCCGCGAGAGGACCCCGATATTCCAGCACGGCTGGACAGCATCGATCAGCGCGGCCTGCTCTTCCGATGCAGGGGCTGCCCTGATTGCCTCGGATGCCGAGACATACGGCTCCCCTTCGGCGGCATATTCCCGATGCAGGAGGACGCGCAGCTCCTCGAGACGCATTGTGGAGACCGGGCAGTCAGGACCTGAGCAATCGAAGGCGACAAGGCCGAATGGCGGCTCGGGATCCTCAAACTGGCAATAGACCTGGCCATAATCGACGCGCATGGGATCGTCGCCCTCGGTTCGCCCGAGGGCCATGCCGAGCGCCTGCGCAACGGGGTCCTGCTGTCCCGCCTCTCCGCTGATCCGGATCCGGACCCGCGGCGGGTCAAGCTCCGGGAAGGACTGGACATCCCTGACCTCCGCGTCTGACAGGCCGAACTGGAATATGGCGACCCGCTCACAGGCTTCCGCGATGTCTTGTGAGGACGCAGGATGCGCCAAGGTGGCGATGACAAAGAATGCGCAGTTACGAACCGTCGCCTGCGTCCTGATCTTGAAGGATTGGATATGTCGCTGAGAGGTGAGCTTGCGGTTCGCACTGCCCCCGACCATCACCACGGCGATCAAGATCCCGATCGAAACCAGACCAGGCGCCTGATCCTCGGTAAGGGAAGAAAACACCCAGAAAATGAATTGAGACATGGAGGCCCCGGGGTCCGACAAAAAATCTGTCATTCCTGTCTGATCCGCTTCATTCTATTCATCTGTTTTTCTTCGAATTACCTGGCTTACCGGGTCGTATTCCAGCTCATGGAGGTTCCCGTCCCGGATCGCCTGCACCGCTTGGCTCACATGCTCAGGCAGAACATAGAACCATTCCCGTGGGTAAACCTTACGGTCGAAGCGGTCCACTATCCACAGGTCCCGAGGCCGGGCCGCGTCAAAGAACCGATGAAGAAGCCTCTCCACCTTTCGCCAGGACAGGTTCACCAGATCGTATGTGGCCACCAGCTCCACCGGAGCGAGCAGGAAGGTGGGGTCGTTGCGCGCGTCCGCGATCCGGCGGCGCACCTCCTGGGTGGTGACCCCGATCTTCAGGAGGACGTTTCTGACCTCGGCGATCTTGGGTTCTCTCGACCGGCTGCGCACCACGTAGACGGTCCCGGTCAGATCGATCCGGTCCGCCTCCCATTCCGGGTCCAGCGCGCCGAGACCGTGCCGATGGATCGCGCGTGCGGTCGTATCATCGGCCAGCGCCTTGCGGAACGAGGACAGGAGCGGGTCGCTCTCCATCCCGTTTGAGAAGATGATCCGGAGCCGGTGGTCGCGCTTGCCGGCGCGCGCGGTCATCTCCGCCTTCTCCGCGACATAGGTCAGAAGCCCCTTCCGGATGAAGAGGGACCCCTCCTCGACCCGGATCTCCTCCTTATGGGTGATCGGGCGCACCTCCCGCTCCCCCGCATCGAGGGCGGCCTGGGCCTGCTCGAACATCTTTCGGAACCGGTCGAAATCATGGCAGGGGTAGAACTCGGCCTTGTGATCCGGGACCAGGCGGTCCTCCGAGGGGGTGACGTTCCGGATCGAAGTGAAGGCGTCCGAGACCTCCAGGTCATCATCCTCGAAGATGTCATCGAGCGAGGCGGGGATCTCCCCCTCCTCCGGCTCCTCGCGCCAGTCCCGCTCCGGGGGAGAGGGGTCCGCTGTCAGCGAGAGGGGGGCGCCGGAGAGGAGGCCGTTCCGGTCCACATCCGCCAGGTCCTCCGCTGGGCCCTTGTCTGCGAGCCGTCTCCAGATAACCCCGAGCCGCATCTCGTCGTGATCCGGGGCCTCCGGGCTCGGGACACGGCCAGTCCGATCAAAGAACCCGTTCACCTGCTCAACCAGTTGCGCGTCCCGCTCCCGGTCCGGGGAGCGTGCGGCGCGGGGACGGAGCGTCACATTGAGAAGATCCAGCTCGTCCTCCTCCGAAAGGATTTCCTCGATCGACCGGTATCGAGGCATCCGCTACGCCCCCGTTTGGGCGGCGCGCATCCGCTCCGCCTTTTTGGTCCGGATATAGGCGTGCGCCTCCGCGAGGCGGCGCTCCAAGTCGTCTTGCGCATGCGGGTTGGGCGGGCGCCCCTCCTGGGCCGTGAACCACTTTATCCGGGGCCAGAGGACCAGCGCCTCCGCTTCGGTCATCTGGATCCGCTGCGCCACCATCGCGCTCTGGATCTGCTGGAGGAGGGGGGTGTCGAGGGCCTTGGAGGCGACGTCGAACCCCTCCCGGAACGGGTTGATCGAGTCGATCAGGTCGATATCTAGCTCGCGTACATTGATGAATCTCCGGACCATGCGGATCAGGTTCATCGCGTTCGAGGCGTCCCTTTCCCCCGGCTCTTCCGGCGGGGCGGGATCCTCCTCGCCCTGGGCCGCCTCCTCTTGGGCGGCGCGCCGGGCGATCGCGGCAATATTCATCCGCGCGGCCAGGTCCTGACGGATGGCCTCCGTCTCGTCCGGGGTCAGGTCCTCATAGGTCCGCTCGATGATATTCGTCAGGACCATCTGGGTCGCGACCTCCGGGGCCACGTCATCGGCGACGGTGGCCCGGTCCATCCGCTGACATGCCGTGGCCACCAGCTCATGCATGTCGTTCTCGACGATCTGACGCGCCCGGTCCGTCGGCGGGGGCATCAGCCCCCCAATCCCGATATGAACCCGGCCCTCTCCATCCATCTCGACCGGTGGGCGGGTGTCCCCCTCCTCTCGCCGGTAGAACCGGAAATTCGGCTGCAGGACCTGCTCCATCAGGAGTGCCCCGGAGACCGCCTTCAGCATGTCGTTGACCGCGTCCGTGACCACCCCGGTCTCGACGCCGGGCTCCGCCACCAGGTTGGTGAACTGGGCGTGGCGCTTTCCGGGGGCGTCCCGGGTGGCGCGCCCGATGATCTGAACGATCTGGGTGAGCGAGGACCGATACCCGATGGTGAGGGCATGGTCACACCAGATCCAGTCGAACCCCTCCATCGCCATCCCGAGCGCGATGATGATATCCACCTTCGCCCGGTCCGCCTCATCGTCCCGCTTCCCGTCCGGCCCGAGGATCTCGCGTGTCAGGGCCGCCTTCACGCGGTCCCGCTCCGGCCCGTCATCGACCAGATCCGCGACCTTCAGAATGTTGCCGTCCGGCTGACGGACCAGGTCGAACCCGGTCTCCTCCTCTTTCCCGATCACCTCGCCCAGGACGTGCAGGATCGCGCCGACCTCCGCCTGCTTGACGTCATAGGCCTCCGCACCCCCGCGATGCGGGATATGAACGATCGTCTTCAGGCCCGGGTCGAGAACGTCCGGGATCGCGCTGATATAGGTGTCCCGGTAGAAGCTGTAGGAGATCCCGAGGCTTTTCAGGAACCGGTATCCGTCCAGCTGCTCGTAGTAGCTGTAGGTGATCGACCGGAACAACGCCTCGTCCTCCGGGCGCAGGACCGGGACCGTATCGCCGCGGAAATAGGACCCGGTCATCGCCATCACATGCGCCCGGCCCCGGCTCAGGATCCGGCGCAGGATCTCTCCCAGGCGGTTATCATCCCCGGCGCTCACGTGATGGAACTCGTCGATCGCGATCAGGCAGTCATCGAACGCCGCCGTGCCCTCCTCCTCCGCGATCTCGTCGAAGGCGAAGCGGAACGTGGCGTGGGTGCAGACCAGCACCCGGTCCGGGGAGGCCATGAACTCCCGGACGGCGCGCACCTTGCGTGCGGTCGCCCCCTCCTCCGCCCCATTCAGGCAGAGGTTCCAGCGGGGCTGGACCTCCCAATCCGCGAAGAACCCGGATGAGGTGAGGTCGGTGGACCGGAAAGAGGCCCCGATCGAGGTCTCCGGAACGCAGATGATGACCTTTCCGACGCCCTGGTTCTCGAGCTTGTCGAGGGCCACGAACATCAGCGCGCGGGATTTCCCAGCGGCGGGCGGCGCCTTCAGGAGGATGAACTGGGCGGCACGGGCCTCATAGACCCGGGCCTGCATGGGGCGCATCCCCATCGCGTTCGGCGCCTGGGTCTTGCCAGTCTGGCCATAGGTGACACGGACAAAATCGGACATCAGACACCCCTCGGACGTTCGTTTATGACCTGGCTCACCCGACTGCG
>PWWF01000314.1 GCA_003561595.1 Paracoccaceae bacterium
AGCGTGTTGTTTTCGCCGATGAATTGCGCAACGAAGCTGTTCCTGGGTTCTTCATACAGCACATCGGGCGGATCAAGCTGCTGGATGCGCCCGTCATCGAACACGGCCACATTGTCCGACATGGTCAGCGCTTCGGTCTGGTCATGCGTGACATAGACCGTGGTGATGCCCAGATCATGCGCCAGACGCGTGATTTCGAACTGCATATGCTCGCGCAACTGCTTGTCGAGCGCGCCGAGCGGTTCGTCCATCAGCACAAGCTCCGGCTCGAACACCAGCGCGCGGGCCAGGGCGATCCGCTGCTGCTGCCCGCCCGAGAGTTGCGCGGGACGGCGGTTCATGAAGGCCCCCATCTGGACCATGTCCAGCGCGCGCTTGATCTTCTTTTCGCGGTCGGATTTGCCAAGGCCGCGCACTTCCAGCGGAAAGGCAAGGTTCTCGCCTACGGTCATGTGCGGGAACAGGGCGTAATTCTGGAACACCATGCCGATGCCGCGCTTGTGTGGCGGAACCGAGTTGATGGGCCGCTTGTCGAGCATGATCTCGCCATTGGTGGCGGTCTCGAACCCGGCCAGCATCATCAGGCAGGTGGTCTTGCCCGACCCCGAGGGCCCCAGCATTGTCAGAAATTCGCCTCTCGCCACGGACAGGTTCAGGTCTTTGACGACCAGCGTTTCCCCGTCATAGCTTTTCTGCACGCCGTCGAATACGACGAAGCCGTCGCCTTGCTGTTGTGCAACCACGTTCTTCTCCCGTGTTGATCGGCGGGCTACCCGCTCGTTCTTTTGTTGCGCTCAGTAAAAACCAAGCAGGGCGTCGATTGCAACCAATAACTCTGCAATCCGGCGCATCAGGTGGATTACGCATAATTTTCCGCCATTGGGTGGCGCGTGCGGATCATATGCCCGAGATTGTCCGATCAGCAGGAAATTGTCCTGCTACGCTGCAAGCCATCCGGATGGTGCAGGACGTTTGGCCTGTTTGCTATATAAGGGAAAATGGTGCGGTCGAGAAGACTCGAACTTCCACGGGAGTTACCCCACAGCGACCTCAACGCTGCGCGTCTACCAATTCCGCCACGACCGCACGCGACTTGGTGAGCGGGTGTTTACGCGTTGGGGCGCGCGTTGTGAAGAGGGAAAAACCACAAAACTGCGCCGCCCGGAGCGCTGTGTTTGCGCGATCTGCTGGTCTATCGGGGGGCGGATGGGCTAGATGGGGCGGATACTGCCCGTCAGAGGGGAATCGGCCCATGTCCACAGCGTCCAGCGCCCCCGCCCGCGCCGAAGCGACCGCCCCGGTCGAATGGCGCATCCTGCCCGGATTGTCGGATTACGCCGCAACGCTGGCCGCCATGGAATCGCGCGTCGCCGAGATTGCCGCCGGCACCGCGCCCGAGGCGATCTGGCTGCTGGAACACCCGCCGCTATACACCGCAGGCACCAGCGCGGACCCGGCCGATCTGGTCGCGCCCGACCGCTTTCCCGTGCATTATGCCGGTCGCGGGGGCGAATACACCTATCACGGGCCGGGGCAGCGGGTCGTCTATGTCATGCTGGACCTGAACGCCCGCGGCCGCGATGTGCGGCGCTTCGTCGAGCGGCTGGAAGAGTGGATCATCCTGACGCTCGATGCGTTCGCCATTCGCGCAGAGCGGCGCGCGGGCCGCGTGGGCGTCTGGGTCACGCGCCCTGAAAAGCCCCCTGCCCCCGATGGCAGCCCGCGCGAGGAAAAGATCGCCGCCATCGGCATCAAGCTGCGCCGCTGGGTCAGTTTTCACGGCATTTCCATCAATGTGGAGCCTGATCTGTCCCATTTCGACGGAATCGTGCCCTGTGGACTCAGTGCCCATGGCGTGACCAGCCTGGTCGATCTGGGCCTGCCGGTGACGATGGAAGATGTCGATCTGGCGCTGCAGGACAGCTTTGCGCGCGCCTTTGCCGCAGACGCGCCGCGCTGAGCACATGCCGCGGTGCAATGATTCAGATCAAAAAAAACCCCGCTGCGACACTTGGAGCATTGCTCTGGCAAAACACACATTCTAGAAGCTGAGAATGGCGGTGCTGACACACGCGTGGTGTCACGCACCCGGAGCGAGACCGGGTCGGGCGCGCAAAGCCCCGCCCCGAGGGACGAAAACAGTTGCGGGCAACGCAACAGGAACCGGGAACTGGAGTAGCCAATGGCCGACGCAGCCACCCATGATCACGGACACGAGGACAACAGGTCCTTCTTTACCCGCTGGTTCATGTCGACGAACCACAAGGATATCGGGATCCTGTATCTCATCACCGCAGGGATCGTGGGCTTCATCGCGGTCGCCTTCTCGATCTACATGCGCCTGGAGCTGATGACGCCCGGCGTTGACTACATGTGCATGGAAGGCGCGCGCATCACCCCCGCACCCGAAGGGGAATGCACGCCCAACGGCCATATCTGGAACGTGCTGATCACGGCGCATGGCATCCTGATGATGTTCTTCGTGCTGATCCCGGCGCTGTTCGGCGGCTTTGGCAACTATTTCATGCCGCTGCATATCGGTGCGCCGGACATGGCGTTCCCGCGGCTGAACAACCTGTCCTACTGGCTGTTCGTGGCAGGCTCGGCCATGGCTGTGGCCTCGGTCTTCTCGCCCGGTGGCAATGGTCAGCTCGGCTCGGGCGTAGGGTGGGTTCTCTACCCACCCCTCTCGACAAATGAGGCGGGCTTCTCGCTCGATCTGGCGATCTTCGCGGTCCATATCTCGGGGGCCTCGTCGATCCTGGGGGCGATCAACATCATCACCACCTTCCTGAACATGCGCGCGCCCGGCATGACGCTGTTCAAGGTGCCGCTCTTTGCCTGGTCGGTCTTCATCACGGCCTGGATGATCCTGCTGGCACTGCCGGTTCTCGCGGGCGCGATCACGATGCTGCTGACCGACCGCAATTTCGGCACCAGCTTCTTCGATCCGGCCGGTGGCGGTGACCCGGTGCTCTATCAGCATATCCTGTGGTTCTTCGGCCACCCGGAGGTGTATATCATCATCCTGCCGGGCTTCGGGATCATCAGTCACATCATCGCGACCTTCTCGCGCAAGCCCATCTTCGGCTATCTGCCCATGGTCTGGGCGATGATCGCGATCGCGGTGCTGGGCTTCATCGTCTGGGCCCACCACATGTACACAGTGGGCATGTCGGTCACACAGCAGACCTATTTCATGCTCGCGACCATGGTGATCGCCGTGCCCACGGGCATCAAGATCTTCTCATGGATCGCGACGATGTGGAAAGGGTCGGTCAGTTTCGAGACACCGATGCTCTGGGCCTTCGGCTTCCTGTTCCTGTTCACCGTGGGTGGTGTGACCGGGCTGGTGCTGAGCCAGGCGCCGATCGACCGGATCTATCATGACACCTATTATGTGGTGGCGCATTTCCACTATGTGATGTCACTGGGGGCGGTCTTTGCGCTCTTTGCGGGGATCTATTACTGGATCGGAAAGATGTCGGGGCGGCAATATCCCGAATGGGCCGGCAAGGTGCATTTCTGGGCCATGTTCATCGGCTCGAACCTGACCTTCTTCCCGCAGCACTTCCTGGGTCGTCAGGGCATGCCGCGCCGGTTCATCGACTACCCCGAAGCCTATGCGCTGTGGAACTATGTCAGTTCCATCGGGGCCTTCATCAGCTTCGCGTCCTTCCTGTTCTTCATCGGGGTGATGTATTACACCCTGCGCCACGGTGCGAAGGTGGTCGAGAAGAACTACTGGAACGAGCACGCGGACACGCTGGAATGGACCCTGCCCACGCCACCGCCCGAGCACACGTTCGAGCAGCTTCCCAAGCGTGAGGACTGGGACAAGACACCCGCGCATTGATGCCCGTCCATTGGAGCATTTCACCAAAGGCCCCGGGCACCGCGCCCGGGGCCTTTGCCTTGGCGTCAGGCGATCACGCCGAATACCGCCTGACGCTGGCGCCCAACCTGTCGATGGGGCCTGTGGGATTCGTGCGGATTATCGCGCTGAGTGCCGGCTTTCTGGCGCTGCCGCTATTGGGGGTGCTGGGCACGCCGGTCCTCTATGGGTTGCTGCCCTTTGCCGGGCTGGCGCTGGCGGGGCTGTGGTATGCGCTGCAGCGCAACAGCCGCGAGCGTCAGCGGTTGCGCGAAGAGTTGCATCTGACGCGCGGTCAGATCGATCTGACCCGCACCAACCCGCGCCAGCCCGCCCAGCACTGGCAGGCCAACCCCTATTGGGTCCGGCTGCGCATGGTCGAGAAAGGCGGCCCGGTTGAGAATTACCTGACGCTGGAAGGCGCGGGGCGGGTGGTCGAACTGGGCGCGTTCCTCAGCCCCGAAGAACGCGCGGCCGTGCATGAGGATCTGGCGCGGGCGTTGCGCAACCTGCGCTGAGCGCGGTGGGGGGCGCTGCCCCCCGGTCCCTTCGGTCCCTCCCCCCGGGATATTTGGGACAAAGATGAAAGAGGGGATGGCCCTGTAGACCTGTCACCGGCGGTATTGCCGCAAAACGGCAGGGGCGGAGATGGACAGGGTGGCCAACTATCAAGCGACCCGCGCCCATGCTATGCAGCGCGATGGCCGTCCCGCGAATTGAAGGGCCGCTATTGGTGAGCATGGCGTTCCTACACCGGCCCGATCTGCCAACCCGGTTGCAGCACGTTTATGGTGCCACAGCCCGAAGGCTCTGGAACGCCTGTGCGACAGCATCGGCGCGGCGGCGGTCGGTTGCGGTTTCCGGGCCATTTGCGGTGGGGTGGAAGCGGAAGCGGAAGGCTTGCAGGCGTTTGTCCCGGGGCGCCGGGGGGTAGCCGATGGCGTTGAGGCTTTCGGCCAGGGGGCAGTCCGCGCCAAGCCCGGTCGGGGCCAGCGCAAGACCTTCGCGCGCGAGGCGTGGCCAGTCGAAGCGGGGGCCGGGATCGTCCTTGCGGTCAGGCGCCATGTCCGAATGGCCGATCACGTCGTGGGGTGTGATCGCGTGCCGCGCCATCAGCACCGGCAGCAGCGATTCGAGCGCGCGCATCTGCGGGTCGGGAAAGGGCAGCGCGCCGGAATTGACCAGCTCGATCCCGATGGAACGCGAGTTGATATCCCCCTGCCCGGCCCAGCTGCCCGCGCCCGCGTGCCAGGCGCGCATATCATCCGCGACAAGCTGCAGGATGCGCCCTTGCGGGCAGATCACGTAATGCGCCGAGACCTGGGCGGACGGGTCACACAGCCGCGCCAGCGCATCTGCCAGCCCGCGCATGCCGGTGTAATGCAGCACGATCATATGCGGGCGCAGCCCGTCGCGCCTTGGTCCGAAATTGGGAGACGGGTGTTGCGTGACGGGTGGCGGTGTCACCCTTTACTCGCGCGCGCGGACCGTGCGGGCGGCCTGACGGAAAGGTGCAGGGTCCCAGCTGCAGGCAAAGCCATCGCCGTTGGGGTCCAGATGGTTGGGGTCCTGCTCTGGCCCGCCCGCGGCAAGAAAGGCTTCCTGCGCGTGATCCTGGGTCGGAAATTCGGCGCAGGCGGCCTGATGACGACGGTGGCGCAGCGGGTGGCTGCGGCGATACCGCTCCTGCCCGACATTATGCTGGGTCGAGAGCGCATAGACGAAGAGGTTGGGCGTGTCGCCCGAGCCCATCTCGGCATCGGTGACGCGCACCTGCGGGACGAAATCACGCTCGACCAGTTGGTTCTGCTGCGGGGTGCCGAAGGGCTGGGGCGTGAATTGCTGATCGCTGACATCGACCTCATCGCTGCCATTGCCGCTGCCGCCCTGGCTGCCACCCTGCCCGCCGATGGCCGACAGTGGCGCGCCGACATCCGAGCTTTGCTCGGTCATCTGCGTCGCCGTATCCCAGCCATCCGTGTCCGATGCCCCGCCAGGTTCACTACGCTGTTGCGATCCGCGCACGGCGGCGACGGCCTCTTGCCCGATGCTGCTGCTGTCGGCGCGTGCTTGCGGGCTGGCCTGCGCATCCTCATAGCGGGGCGCGCCGCGCGGCACCTCGATCCCGCCGGATTGCGTGCCCTCTGCCCGCCGGATGCGCGAGAGTTCCTCTTGCGCGCGCAGATATTGCGCATAATCCGAAAAACCGACCCCCCGGCCAGTCGTATCGACAATATTGGAATAGGGGGCGGATGTATCACAGGCCGCAAGCAGGCCGAGGGCCACGCCAGTGGCGATCATGGCAGAAGGGACGCGCATCACGATTTGCCTCAAGATATTTTTGCGAAGATTACCACCATTTCTGCGGTTTGGAAACAAAGCCCGCAGCGCTTTCAAGAACCTGTGCTGTATTGAGCAACGCGCCCTCTTCCCAGGGCTTGCCGATCAGTTGCAGCCCCAGCGGCAGCCCCTTGCCATCCAGCCCGGCGGGCACCGAAATCCCCGGCAGCCCGGCCAGATTGACCGTGACGGTAAAGACATCATTGAGATACATCTCGACCGGGTCGGCATTGGCCATCTCGCCCAGACCGAACGCGCTTGAGGGGGTGGCAGGGGTCAGGATCGCGTCGATGCCCTTGGCAAACACCTCCTCGAAATCGCGCTTGATAAGGGTGCGGACCTTGCGGGCGCGGTTGTAATAGGCGTCATAGAACCCGGCAGAAAGCACATAGGCACCGATCATGACACGGCGCTGCACCTCCGCGCCGAAGCCTTCGGCGCGGGTCTTTTCATACATCTCGGTAATGCCCTCGCCCGGCCCCAGCGCCGCGCGGTGGCCGTAGCGCACCCCGTCATAGCGCGCGAGGTTCGAGGACGCCTCGGCGGGTGCAATGACGTAATAGGCCGGAAGCGCGTATTTCGTGTGCGGCAGGCTGATATCGACGATCTCGGCGCCCGCGTCGCGCAGCATCTCGGCGCCCCGGGACCAGAGCGCCTCAATCTCGGCGGGCATGCCCTCCATGCGGTACTCGCGCGGCAGGCCGATCTTCTGCCCGCGAATATCGCCCGTCAGCATCGCCTCGAAATCCGGGACCGGCAGATCGGCGCTGGTCGAATCCTTTGGGTCATGGCCGGACATGGCGGTCAGCATGATGGCCGCGTCGCGCACGGTCTTGGTCATCGGTCCCGCCTGATCGAGCGAGGAGGCAAAGGCCACGATCCCCCAGCGCGAGCAGCGCCCATAGGTGGGTTTGATGCCCACAGTGCCGGTAAAGGCCGCAGGCTGGCGGATCGACCCGCCGGTGTCGGTGCCGGTGGCGGCAAGGCACAGATCCGCCGCGACCGCAGCGGCAGAGCCGCCCGAGGATCCGCCCGGCGTCAGGTCGCGATCGTCCACCCGCCACGGGTTGACCGCCGGGCCGTAAACGGCGGTTTCGTTGCTGGAGCCCATGGCGAATTCATCCATGTTCAGCTTGCCCAGCATCACCGCGCCCGCATCGCGCAACTGCGCGGTGACGGTTGATTCGTAGGGTGGGTGAAACCCACCCAATATGCCGGATGCGGCCTGCGAGGGTACGCCTTCGGTGCAGAACAGATCCTTGATGCCCACGGGGATGCCGCACATGGCGGGCGCGTCGCCCGCCTGAATGCGCGCATCGGCTGCGCGCGCACGTTCCAGCGCCAGATCGGGCGTGGGGTGGACAAAGGCGTTCAGCCGCCCGGCCCCGTCTATGACTTTCGCGCAGGCCTCGGTCAGCGCAACCGATGTCACGTCGCCCTTGCGCAGCAGATCGCGGGCCTCGGCGATGGTCAGGGCATTCAGATCACTCATTCCACCACCTTCGGCACGGCAAAGAACCCCTCGCGCGCATCGGGCGCATTGGCCAGAACCTTGTCCTGGATATTCCCGTCGCTCCCCCCATCCGCTCGGCGCTTCAGCCGCATCGGCGTGACCGAGGTCATGGGCTCCACCCCCTCGACATCCACCTCGGCCAGTTGCTCCATGAATGTCAGGATACGGCTCAGGTCCTGAGCCAGCGCAGGCAGATTGTCGTCAGGCACTTTGATGCGGGCAAGATGGGCGACCTTGCGCGCGGTTTCCAGATCGATCTCGGACATGGGCGCTCCGGGCTGCGGGGTTCTCGGTTCCCGCGCGGTTTAGCGGCAGCGCGGCGCAGGTGCAAGCGCGCGCGATCAGCCCATCGCGTAGCCCGTGCCGCGCACGGTGCGGATCGGGTCCTCACCCCCGCTGGCACAGAGCGCCTTGCGCAACCGGCCCACATGCACATCGACCGTGCGCGTGTCGATATAGATGTCGCGCCCCCAGACCCGGTCCAAGAGCGCCTCGCGCGTCCAGACCTTGCCGGGGCGTTCCATGAAGGCGCCAAGCAGGCGAAACTCGGTCGGACCCAGATGAAGGGCCTTGTCGTCGCGGGTCACGCGGTGACTTTCGGGGTCAAGCCTGATGCCGGCCACTTCGAGCACCTGCCCTGCCGCCGTGGGGCGGAAGCGGCGCAGATTGGCGCGCACGCGGGCGATCAGTTCGGCCACGGAATAGGGTTTGATGATATAGTCATCCGCGCCCGTATCCAGCCCGCGCACGCGGTCGCTTTCCTCGGACCGGGCCGACACCATGATGACCGCCGCCGCGCGCCCTTCGGGCGTGGCCTTGATCTGGCGGCAGGCTTCCAGCCCCGACACGCGCGGCAGCATCCAGTCCAGCAGCACCACATCGGGGCCCAGTTCGGACATGGCCAGCAGGGCCTCTTCGCCGTCGCGCGCGGTGGCGATGCGAAAGCCTGCCGATTTCAGGTTGTAGCTCAGCAGCGCGATCTGTGCGGGTTCGTCATCGACGATCAGCACCAGCGGAGCATCAGTTTGTGACATTGTCTATTTTTCCGGCGCCGTGATCGAGGCCGTGGACAGCCCCTTCTCGCGTTTGCTTTCCTGGCGTCCTTCGGTCACGAAGATCACATGTTCCGCGCCATGGGTGACCAGATCGCCCATCCGCTCTATGTTCTTGGCAATGAAGATGTAATGCAGGCAGGCGGTGATGTTGCGCGGGTCTTCCATCATATGGGTGATGAATTCGCGAAACAGCGCATTGGTCATGTCATCGACTTCGATATCGCGGGCGATCACGTCGCGCGCCAGATCCACATCCATGCGCGCGAAGGCATCCAGCATGTCGGTCAGCATCTGCCCGACCAGCCGCGCCTGCCGGCGCAGCGCGCCTGCCGCGCCGTCGATCACATGGGCCTGCGCCAGAACCGACACGCGCTTGGCCATGTTCTTGGCATAATCGCCCATCCGCTCCAGCTCTGCCGCCATCTTCATCACCGCGACGGCAGATCGCAGGTCATCCGCCTGCGGCTGGCGCAGTGCGAGCATGCGCACGACCTGGGTATTGATCTCTTCCTCGGCGGCATCGATGGCGCGATCTTCGGCGATCACACTCTGGGCGCGCTCGACATCGCGCGCTTCCAGCGCGCGAGAGGCTTCGATCATCGCGGTCTCGACCTTGCCGCCCATGGCCAGCAGGGACAGGCGAATGGCCTCCAGGTCTCGGTCAAATGCGGAAAGCGTATGGGGTTTCATGGGCCTGCTCCTTGTCTCTGGCGTGGGATAGCGCAGCTTCATGACAGTTTCATGACACGCATGACTGGCCGGGCAACGCAGCCATGCCTGCGCGCGCATTGTCAACGCGAAAAACGGCGCGCGCGCCGCTCACGCGCTGCGCCGCATTTCGTGACTGCCCTTTTGCGCGCCGCTGCCCCATGCTCGCCCCCTGTCATGACGGAGAGCCCGGATGCTGCGCGCCCTTGCCCTGATCTGCCTGTGCCTGCCGGGTCTGCCCGCGCTGGCCTGCCCTGCCCCCACCGCCCCCGAGATCGAAGCGCATCTGAGCGCCCTGAACGCAGAGCGCGCGCGCGCCGGGCGCCCGGCCCTTGCCCATGCCCCCGATCTGGGCCGCGCGGCGCAAGCCCATGCCTGCGACATGGCACGGCGCGGCTATTTCAGCCATACCAGCCCCGGCGGGCAGGACATGGTGGCGCGGGCACGCAACGCGGGGGCCACGGGCTATTGCATGATCGGCGAGAATATCGCGCAGGGGCATCGGGATATCCCCACGGTCATCGCAAGCTGGATGCGATCTGCGGGGCATCGGCGCAATATTCTGGATGGCAGCTATACCCATGTCGGGCTGGGGCTTGCGCCGGGGCCGGTCTGGGTGCAGGTCTTTGCTGGGCGGTGCTAGGGCGTAGACCTACAAACCAGCCACCACTGGTTTGTAGGTCTACGCCCTGAGGGGCACGCGATTGCCGCGCGCGGCGGGGCAGTCTATGTCAGGGCCAAATGCAGACTGACCGGGAGCAGCCGATGCGCGACACAACTCCGCAGCCGATCTACCTTGCCGATTACCAGCCGCCGCCCTTTCTGATCGATGATGTGCAGTTGCAGTTTCATCTCGATCCGCAGGCGACGCGGGTGCGCGCGACCATCCGCTTCCGCCCCAACCCGTCTGTCGCCAGCGGCCATGATCTGCGGCTGGATGGCGAGGGGCTGCGCCTGATCGCGGCGGCCATCGACGGCACGCCCGTCACGGCACAGCCCGACGCGGGCGGGCTGACCATCCCGCAGGCCGATCTGCCCGATGGCCCGTTCACCTGGACATCCGAGGTCGAGATCGCGCCGCAGGCCAATACCGCGCTTGAGGGGCTGTATATGTCGAACGGCATGTATTGCACCCAATGCGAGGCAGAGGGCTTTCGCAAGATCACCTTCTACCCCGACCGCCCCGATGTCATGGCCCCGTTCCGCGTGCGCGTCGAGAGCGCGCTGCCGGTGCTGCTGTCCAATGGCAACCCGGTTGCTCAGGGCGATGGCTGGGCCGAATGGCATGACCCGCACCCCAAGCCCGCCTATCTGTTCGCGCTGGTCGCGGGCGATCTGCGCGCCACGACAGACCAGTTCACCACCATGGACGGGCGCGCGGTCACGCTGAATATCTGGGTGCGCCCCGGTGATGAGGGCAAGACCGGCTACGCGATGGAGGCGCTGAAACGCTCGATGCTCTGGGATGAGCAGGTTTATGGGCGTGCCTATGACCTTGATATCTTCAATATCGTCGCCGTGGATGATTTCAACATGGGCGCGATGGAGAACAAGGGCCTGAACATCTTCAATTCGAAATATGTCCTCGCCTCGCCTGAAACCGCGACGGATGGCGATTATGCCAGTATCGAGCGGATCATCGCGCATGAGTATTTCCATAACTGGACCGGCAATCGCATCACCTGCCGCGACTGGTTCCAGTTGTCGCTGAAAGAGGGGCTGACCGTCTTTCGCGACCAGCAATTCATGGGCGACATGCGCAGCCATGCGGTCAAGCGGGTGGAGGATGTGCTGACCCTGCGGGCGCGCCAGTTCCGCGAGGATGATGGCCCGCTGGCCCATCCCGTGCGGCCCGAAAGCTATGTCGAGATCAACAATTTCTACACCGCCACTGTCTATGAAAAGGGCGCCGAGCTGATCCGCATGTTGCAGCTTCTGGTCGGGCCGGAAGGCTATGCCGCCGCGCTGGATCTGTATTTCCTGCGCCATGACGGGCAGGCCTGCACCATCGAGGACTGGCTTGCCGTGTTCGAGGAAGCGACGGGCCGCGATCTGTCACAGTTCAAGCGCTGGTATGAACAGGCGGGCACGCCCCGGCTGTCCGTGTCCGAGGCGTGGGAGGACGGGCGCTATACGCTGCGCCTGCGCCAGCACACGCCCCCCACCCCCGGCCAGCCGCTGAAAGAGCCGCTGCTGATCCCGGTCGCGATGGGGCTGCTGGGGCCGGACGGGGCGGAACTGGTGCCGACCCGCGTGCTGGAACTGGACGCGCCCGAGGCCGAGTTCGTCTTTGACGATCTGCCCGCGAAACCCGTGGCCTCGCTGCTGCGCGGCTTTTCCGCGCCGGTGGTGCTGGACCATGACCTGAGTTCGGAAGAGCGCGCGTTGCTTCTGGCCCATGACAGCGACCCGTTCAACCGGATCGAGGCCGGGCGCGCGCTGGCGCGTGACATCCTGCACGCCATGGTGCGCGAGAATGCACGCCCCGGCCCGGATTACACCGACGCGCTGCGCAATACGCTGACCGATGAGGCGCTTGATCCCGCGCTGCGCGCGCTGGCGCTGCGCCTGCCAGGGCAGGATGAGCTGGCGGCCTCGCTGCATGCGCGCGGGGTCACACCGGACCCCGATGCGATCTTTGCCGCGCGCGAGGGCGCGTTGCGTCTGATGGCCGAGGCGCTGGCCCCCGATCTGGCGCGCATCATCGCCGAGATGGCCACCCCCGGCCCTTATAGCGCCGATGCCCGCGATGCAGGCCGCCGCGCGCTGCGCGTGCAGGCCGTGGCGCTGCTGGCCTATGCCGATGGCGGCGCACGCGCCCGCGAGATCTTCGCGCAGGCCGACAACATGACCGAACAGATGGGCAGTTGGGGCGCCCTGCTGGCCATCGGCGACGGGGCCGAGGAAACGGCGCAATTCTACCGCCAATGGGCGCAGGACAGGCTGGTTGTGGACAAGTGGTTCGCCGCACAGGTCGCCTATGCCCGTCCCGAACGGGCCGCAGCAACGGCGCAGGCGCTCTGCGCGCATCCCGATTTCGACTGGAAGAACCCCAATCGCTTCCGCTCTGTCATCGGGGCGCTGGGGGCGAACCATGCCGGATTTCACGCCGCCGATGGCGCAGCCTACCGGCTGGTTGCGGACTGGCTGATCCGGCTGGACAGCGTCAACCCGCAGACAGCGGCGCGCATGTCCACATTGTTCGAGACCTGGCGCCGCTATGATACCAGCCGCCAGGGCCTGATCGGGGCCGAACTGCGGCGGATCATGGATCAGGACGCGCTGAGCCGCGACATGTCGGAAATGGTGGGGCGGTTGCTGGAGTGACACGCCCCGGCCGCAAGGCCGGGGCGCGCCTGAGACAGTTTAGTCGAAGGCGGCGTCCGTCACGATGCTGGTCCATGCGCCTTCGGGCGCAGCGGTGATCACCGGGTCCGAACCGCCTGCCAGCAGCGTCTGAACCGTGCGGTCGGCATCTTCCGGATCAAGCGTACCGTCTGACCCTTCCAGCAGCAGGGCAACTTCGCCCATCATGCGGATCTGATGCTCTTCGGTCTGCGCGCCGGTATCGTCATAATCCAGCACGATCATGGCGGCGTCCTCGACATTCTCGGCCGCCCAGTCCCAGCCGCGCATCGAGGCGCGCACGAAACGCGCCATCTGGTCGACGAAATCCTCATCCTCCAGCCGGTCTTCCATCACCCACAGGCCATCTTCCAGAGTGGCGACGCCCTGTTCCTCATAGAGGAAATTGACCAGCTCATCCTCGCCGATACCTGCATCGATGACCTGCCAGTATTCATTATAGGTCATGGTCGAAATGCAGTCGGCCTGGTTCTGCAAGAGCGGGTCCACATTGAAGCCCTGGCGCAGCACCTCGACCCCGTCATCGCCGCCATCGGTCGGGATGCCAAGCGTGCTCATCCAGGACAGGAAGGGGAATTCATTGCCGAAGAACCACACACCCAGCGTGCGGCCCGGGAAATCCTCGGGGCTGGCCACGCCGGTTTCGGCCAGACAGGTCAGCATCATGCCCGAGCGTTTGAAGGGCTGCGCGATATTCACGAGATCCAGCCCGCTTTCGCGCGCGGCCAGCGCCGCCGGCATCCATTCGACGATGACATCAGCGCCACCGCCCGCAATCACCTGCGGCGGTGCGATATCGGGGCCACCGGGGCGGATGGTGACATTCAGCCCCTCTTCCTCGTAATAGCCATTCTCCAGCGCGACATAATAGCCCGCGAACTGGGCCTGCGTGACCCATTTGAGCTGCAGGGTGATGTCATCCATCGCCCATGCAGCGGGTGCAAGGCCCAGCCCAAGGGCTGCGACCGATCCGAATATGGTTTTCTTCATTGTCTTATCACCTCCGTGTTGCCTGGCCCAGTGCTTGGGTCTCAGGGGTGTCAGCGCCCGCGTTGCGACGGGTGCCAGAAGGTCACCCACCGTTCCACAAGCGCAATCAGGCCGTAGAACAGCGACCCCGCAAGGGCTGCCACGGCAATTTCGGCCCAGACCATGTCCAGTTGCAACCGCCCCACTTCGGTCGAGATGCGAAACCCCATCCCGCGCGTCGGAGAGCCGAAAAATTCGGCAACGATCGCCCCGATCAGGGCCAGTGTCGATGAAATCTTGAGCCCGTTGAAGATGAAGGGCATGGCGGCAGGCAGGCGCAGTTTCAGCAATCCCTGCCCCCATGTGGCACTGTAGGTGCGCATCAGGTCGCGCTGCATCGCCTCGGTCGCGGTCAGGCCCTGCACCGTGTTCACGAGCATCGGAAAGAACACCATCGCGACCACGACAGCGGCCTTGGACGGCCAGTCGAACCCGAACCACATCACCATGATCGGCGCAGTGCCGATGATGGGCAGCGCGGCCAGGAAATTGCCCACCGGCAAAAGGCCCCGGCGCAGGAAATCATAGCGGTCCACGACCAGCGCAAAGACCAGCGCCGCGCCCACCCCGATGGCATAGCCCGAGAGCGCGCCCTTGACGAAGGTCTGCACGAAATCCACCCACAGCACATCGGTCGAGCGCAGGATACGGTCCCAGATCGCGCTGGGCGCAGGCAGGATGACGCGCGGCACGTCCAGCCCGCGCACGACGACCTCCCACAGCCACAGAAGCGTGGCGCCGAATGTCAGCGGCGCCAGCAGGCGCTGCACGCTGCCGATCAGGCCCGCGCGGCGCGGCAGATCGGCAAAGAGTGCGACCAGCAGCCACGCCCCCAGCCAGACCGCGATGACCGCCGCCCAGAAGGACGGATGCCCCATCGGCCCGGCGGTCAGCCCCGTGGCGGCAAGAAAAAGCGCCAGCGCCAGCGCGCCGGTCGCCGCGAGCTGCGCCGTCCCGGACAGGCGCGGCATGGACAGCCAGACCAGCACCGCGCCCAGCAGCGCCGCCATCGGCAGGATATCCGGCTGCCCCCCGGCCCCGGCTACCGCCAGCGCCACTGCCGCCAGCAGGCCCAGCACCATGCCCAGCCCCTGCACCCCGCCACTGTCACGCAACACACTCATGCGGCCATCCCCATGCGGCGCAGCGTCATGCGCTGGATCACCCCGATCAGCGCGACCATCAGCGCGGCCAGGATCGCGGCGGCAAAGAGCGCCGACCAGATCTGCACGGTCTGGCCATAATAGCTGCCCGACAAGAGCCGCGCGCCCAGCCCCGCCACAGCGCCCGTGGGCAGTTCCGCCACGATGGCCCCCACCAGTGCAGCCGCAATCGCCACTTTCAGCGAGGCGAAGAGATAGGGCATCGAGGAGGGCCAGCGCAGTTTCGCGAAAACCTGCGGGCCAGAGGCGCTGTAGGTCTTCATCAGGTCAAGCTGCATATGGTCCGGCGCGCGCAGCCCCTTGACCATGCCCACCACGACCGGAAAGAAGCTGAGATAGGTCGAGATGATCGCCTTGGGCACCAGCCCGGTGATACCCACGGCATTCAGCACCACGATGATCATCGGCGCGATGGCAAGGATCGGGACAGTCTGGCTGGCAATCGCCCAGGGCATGACGCTGGCATCCATCGCACGGTTATGCACGATGCCCACGGCCAGCGCGATCCCCAGCCCCGAGCCGATGGCAAAGCCCAGCAGCGTGGCCGAGAGCGTGACCCATCCGTGATAGATCAGCGAGCGGTTCGACAGGCTGCCGGTGGTCATGAAGCCGCGCCGCCCGGACCATTCCTCGACCACGGTGGAATTCCACAGCTCGGACGCCACCTGATGCGGCGCGGGCAGGCGCGGGCGTTGTTGCGTCATGGTTTCGGTGACCAATGCGGCAAAACCAAGGTCCTGCCCGGCCCGGCGTGCCTGATCCTGCGCCCATTGCGCATTCATCGGCACGACGGCCAGATACCACAGCGCGACAAGCGCGGCGACGATGGTGAGAACCGGACCTATGTTGCGCATGGACGCTGTCGGGGTTTGGGGGGCGCTGACTCCCGTCGCCATTCTCGCTCGGACCAATGGCGCAACAGTGGCGACCCCCCGGGATATTTGGACAAAGATGAAACTGGATCAGTCATCAAGATGGCCTGCGCGCAG
>PWWF01000370.1 GCA_003561595.1 Paracoccaceae bacterium
CCGCGATCCCCTCGATCGCGGGGGTGATCCGGTCCACATGCGGGATATGGCACGCCTGCGGGTCGCTTTGCGGGTTGCCGGTATAGAGCCCGTCCACATCCGACAACAGCACCAGCAGATCGGCCCCCATCGTCACTGCGACCGAGGCCGCAAGGCGGTCATTATCGCCATAGCGGATTTCATCCGTGGCGATGGTGTCGTTTTCATTGACGATGGGCACGACCCCCAGCCCCAGCAATGTGCCCAACGTCGTGCGCGAATTCAGATAGCGGCGGCGGTCCTGCGTGTCATCGAGCGTCAGCAAAACCTGCCCGGTGGTGATGCCATGGGGGGCCAGCACTTCCTCATAGGCGCGGGCCAGCCGGATCTGACCCACCGATGCTGCCGCCTGGCTTTGCTCCAGCGCCAGCGGCCCGGGCGGCAGGCCCAGCACCCCGCGCCCCAGCGCGATGGACCCTGACGACACGATCACCACATCGCGCCCCTGCGCGCGCAGCCCTGCCACATCCTGCGCCAGCGCCTGCAGCCAATCCGCGCGTAACTGCCCCCGTTGGACCAGCAGCGCCGATCCGATCTTGATGACAACGCGCTTTGCGCGGCCCAGCACGGCAGCCGGGCTCAGGGTTGCCATGGCGCGTCATCCTCGGTGCGGGGTTTGGCCGCGTCGATCTGTGCCAGCAGGGCGCGCAGCACGGTCTGCATCCCCTCGCCCGACACGGCAGAGATCAGATGCACCTCGCGCCCGCTTGCGGCCTGCAATGCGGCCTGCTTCTCGGCGCGTTCTTCTTCATCCAGCGCATCGATCTTGTTCAGCGCCACGATGCGCGGCTTGCGCGAGACATTTATGGAATAGGCCGACAGTTCATGATCGATGATGCGCCAGTCATGGGCCACATCCTCGGCCGTGCCATCGACCAGTTGCAAGAGCACGGCGCAGCGTTCCACATGGCCCAGGAACTGATCGCCCAAGCCCCGCCCCTCGGACGCGCCCTCGATAAGGCCGGGAATATCGGCCATGACGAATTCGCGCCCATCCACGCCCACAACACCCAGATTGGGGTGCAGCGTCGTAAAGGGATAATCCGCGATCTTGGGCCGCGCGTTGGATGTGGCGGCCAGAAAGGTCGATTTGCCCGCATTGGGCAGCCCCGCCAGCCCGGCATCGGCGATCAGCTTCAGCCGCAGCCAGATGTCACGTTCGACCCCCGGCTGGCCGGAATTGGCGCGGCGCGGGGCCTGATTGGTCGAGGATTTGAAATGCAGATTGCCCCAGCCACCATTGCCGCCCTTGGCCAGCAGCACCTTTTGTCCGACCTCGGTCAGATCGGCGATGACGGTTTCCTGATCCTCGTCCAGGATCTCGGTGCCCACCGGCACGCGCAGCGTGATCGCGGCGCCATCCTTGCCCGTGCGCCCCTTGCCCATGCCCGGCTGGCCGGATTTGGCGAAGAAATGCTGTTGATAGCGGAAATCGATCAGCGTGTTCAGCCCGTCCACGACCTCGGCCCAGACATCGCCACCGCGCCCGCCATCGCCGCCATCGGGGCCGCCATACTCGACGAATTTCTCGCGCCGGAACGACACGCAGCCCGACCCGCCGCCGCCCGAACGGATTTGGACCCTGGCCAGATCTAGGAATTTCATACGCGCACACTCCGGATAACAGCTCGTTCGGGCGTGGCTTTAGCGCAAAGGGCGGGCCGACGCCAGATGCGCGGACCAGGCGAAAGCCCCTGTTAACCTTTTCGCGCCATAGTGATCCGGCGCTTGCATCCCTCGATATGCGGCGCGTTCCTCCCTGTCAGACTCGCTGCGCCTTCGGGCGCAGCTTTTTTCATTGCGCAGGCCATACAACGACCCGTCCCCGCGCGCGCGTACAACCATCGCGTGCACCGTCAAGAGGCAACAAAATAAGGAAAAATTTACTGTTGACGGATAGCGGATTTCTGCCTACGGTTCCCCCAATTCGTCGGCGGGTCCGACAGGGAGACAACAAAAAATCAGCAAAATAAGGGCCTATGGGCCCTTATTTTCATGTTTTCCTGACCGGCCCCGCCACATATCTGTGCCGCTCCTCCCCACATGTGACCACTGCCGTCCGCCCCGTCATTCATACGGGACATGCGCGGGATATTGCCGCGCATGCGCAGGTGCTGCTGCCTGGCACCTCTCCATGTCCGGAATTTTACCTGACAGCCTCGGACGCTCATGCTAACACCGCCCGTGCAATTCGCGCATATCAGAGGAACGGGCATGCAAGACAACAGGAAAACTGCCGTCAGACTAACCGCGCTGGCCGGGGCCTTTGCCATTTTCGGGATGGCCGCACAGGCCCAGACCGAAGAGGCGGCAGAGGATATCGAATCCCCGCTGTCGGAATTCTCGACCGGAGAGGTCGTCGGGGGTGAGGGCGAAGACGATAGCTATGTCGGCAACACCCATCAGGATTGGGAGATGATCTGCGTCAGCGTCGAGGATGAGGAAGATCCCTGCCAGATGTATCAGCTTCTGCGCGATGCCGAGGGCAACCCCACGGCCGAAATCTCGATCTTTCCGCTGCCGGCCGGGCAGGATGCCGTGGCAGGCGCAACGGTCCTGACCCCGCTGGAAACGCTGCTGACCGCGCAACTGGTCATGTCCGTGGATGGTGGCTCGGCGCGTCGCTACCCCTTCACCTTCTGCACGGCCATCGGCTGCATCGCTCGGGTGGGCTTCACGCAGGAAGAGATCGACGCCTTTCGCGGCGGCGCCGAAGCGGTCTGGACGCTGGTGCCGGTCGCGGCCCCCGATCA
Organism: Paracoccaceae bacterium; assembly: GCA_003561595.1. Lineage (GTDB taxonomy): Bacteria > Pseudomonadota > Alphaproteobacteria > Rhodobacterales > Rhodobacteraceae > Roseinatronobacter. Next base: position 2,793 of record PWWF01000370.1, read on the forward strand.
GACAGTCGATCTGACCATGTCGCTGATGGGCTTTACCGCCGCCTATGAAGAGGCCGCATCCACAGTCGATCAGTAGGGCCAGCCACCCTGCCCCGCAATCAGACCCGGCCCCTTCGTGGCCGGGTTTTTTCGTGCCGGTGCGATTCTGGCAAGGCCGGGTCTTGGCGTCCGGGCCTATTCGTGATTGGTTCTCGCCCAGAGAACAGGAGTAGACGATGACACATCATGACATCCTCAGCAGCGCCGGGTTGAGCAAGGCGCAGATCACCGGCGGCGATCTGGCCGTGCACAGCCCCATTGACGGGTCCGAGATCGCGCGCGTCGCCCAGACGCCAGTGGACGCGCTGCCCCGCATCCTCGACCGTGCGCTCGACGCGTTCAAGGCATGGCGGCAGGTGCCTGCCCCGCGCCGGGGCGAGCTGGTGCGCCTGCTGGGCGAAGAGCTGCGCGCGGGCAAGGATGCGCTGGGGGGCGTGGTCACGCTGGAAGCAGGCAAGATCACATCCGAGGGCCTGGGCGAAGTGCAGGAAATGATCGATATCTGCGATTTCGCCGTCGGCCTGTCGCGCCAGCTTTACGGGCTGACCATCGCCTCGGAACGCCCCGGCCACCGGATGATGGAAACATGGCACCCGCTGGGGCCGACCGCCGTGATCACGGCGTTCAACTTCCCTGTGGCCGTGTGGTCGTGGAACACGGCGCTGGCGCTGGTTTGCGGCAACCCGGTGATCTGGAAACCGTCCGAGAAATCGCCCCTGACCGCGATGGCCGCCATGGCCGCGCTGGACCGTGCGCTGGAGCGCTTCGGCGATGCGCCCGAGGGGCTGGTGCAACTGGTCATCGGCGGGGCGGAGCTGGGCGACGCGCTGGTGACTGACCCGCGCGTGCCGCTGGTTTCGGCCACGGGCTCGACCCGGATGGGGCGGATCGTGGCGCCGAAAGTGGCCGAACGCTTCGGGCGCTCGATCCTGGAGCTGGGGGGCAACAATGCTATGATCGTGGCGCCCTCGGCCGATCTGGACATGGCGGTGCGTGCTATCGTGTTTTCCGCCGTGGGCACGGCGGGACAGCGCTGCACATCGCTGCGCCGTCTGATCGTGCATGAGAGCATTCGCGAAGGGCTGGTCGAGAAGCTGCGCGCGGCCTATGCCAGCCTGCCCGTGGGCGATCCGCGTGAAAGCGGCACGCTGGTCGGGCCGCTGATCGATACAGCATCGCGCAACGCGATGCTGGCTGCGCTGGACACGGCGCGGGCCGAGGGCGGCACCGTCCATGGCGGCGAGGCCGTCGAGGCCGTGGCGGGCGGGGCCTATGTCAGCCCCGCGCTGGTCGAGATGCCCGCGCAGTCCGAGATCGTGCGCGCCGAGACCTTCGCGCCCATCCTCTATGTCATGGGATACGACACGCTGGAGGAGGCCATCGCGCTGCAAAACGGCGTGCCGCAAGGGCTGTCGGCCTGCATCTTCACCCGCGACCTGCGCGAGGCCGAGACCTTCGTCTCTGCCGTGGGCGCGGATTGCGGCATCATCAATGTCAATATCGGCCCCTCGGGCGCCGAGATCGGCGGCGCGTTCGGCGGCGAGAAGGAAACCGGCGGCGGGCGCGAGAGCGGGTCGGATGCGTGGAAGGGCTACATGCGCCGCGCCACCAACACGATCAACTATTCCGACGAA
>PWWF01000416.1 GCA_003561595.1 Paracoccaceae bacterium
CCGGGCCTGCGGCGTGTTGGCGGGATCGACCGGGCGGAACTCGCCAAACCCGGCCGCCGACAATCGTTCTGCGGGGAAACCGCGATCCTCGGTCAGATAGCGCACCACCGACAGGGCGCGCGCCTGACTCAACTCCCAGTTATCGGCATATTCCCCGCCAGGCCCCATCGGCAGGTCATCGGTATGCCCCTCGACCTGCAGGATCCAGTCGATCCCCGGCGGAATCCGATCCGCCACGTCATTCAATATGCCGACCACATTGCCGATCTGCGCGCGCCCCTCGGCCGCCAGATCGGCCGAGCCCAGCTCGAACAGCACCTCGGAGGAAAACACGAAGCGGTCGCCCACGATCTCGACACCCTGCCGCCCTTCCAGCACCTGCCGCAACTGGCCGAAAAACTCGGACTGAAAACTCTCCAGCCGCTCGCGTTCCGCCGCCTCGCGCTCGGCGCGGGCGCGTTCCTCGGCGGCAAGCTGCGCCAGCGCGATGTTCAGATCCGCGCCAAGGCTCTCGATCTGGGTCTGCGCCTCTTCCTCGCGCGCGCGCACCTCGCCCAGCAGATCCTGCAGGCTGCCCACCTGAGAGCGCAGCGCCGCCACCTGCTGGTTCATCACTTCCAGGCGGCGCTGATCCTCCAGGCTTTGCGCATCCTGTTCGGTCAGTTCCTGTTCGGCCAGCGCGCGCAGGGCCGCCTGCCGCTCGCGTTCACTCACCTCACGCTCCAGCGCCTCTTCGGCCTCGGTCTGGGCGGCGCGGGAGGCGGCCAGCAGGGTCAGCGTTTCCTCGGCGCGGCGGCGTTCCTGTTCGAGCGACAGGGTCATTGCCGTCAGCTCATCATCGGCCTCGCTCAGCCGGGCGCGCAGGGCCTCTGCGGCGGCAGCCTAGGACAGGCGCGCCTGTTCCTCCTCGGTCAGACTGGCCTCTGCCTCGGCCAGCCGCGCGCGCAGCGCCTCGGCGGCGGCGGCCTCGGCCAGCGCCTGCGCTTCGGCTTCATCGAGCGCGGTTTCCTGATCGGCAAAGCGGTCGCGCAATTCTTCCAGCCGGGCCAGCGCATCCAGACGCGCGGCTTCTTCCGCGTCGAACTCGGCCTGCGACGCCTCCAGCTCGGCGCGCAATTCCTCGGCCCGCGCCAGCGCGGCAAGGCGCGCGGCCTCTTGCAGCGAGAGCTGCGATTCCGCCTCGGCCAGGTCCTGACGCAACAGATCTGCACCCGCGCTTTCGGCGAGCGCGGTGTCGCGCTCGGCCTCGGTCGCGGCCAGATCGGCCAGCACGCGGGCCAGATCATCCTCCAGCGTCGCGGCCTCGGCGCGGGCGGCCTGCCCTTGTGCCTCTGCCTCCTCCAGAGCCGCGGCAAGCTGCGCGAGCGAGGCTTCCTGCGCCACCGCCTCGGCGCGGGCCTGTTCCAGCGCAGCCTCGACCGCATCAGCGCGCGCGGCGGCCAGGCGCGCGGCCTCGGCCTCGGTGTCCAGCTCGTCGCGCATATTGGCGAGCGCCAGTTGCAACGCCTCCTGTTCGCTGATCAGCACCTCCTGCGCGGCTTCCATCTCGGCCAGATCGGCGGTCAGTTCCTCGCCCCGCGCCAGCGCCTCATCGCGCGAGGCAATGAGCGCGGTCACCTGCGCCTCGAAATCAGTGATCTGCGCCTGCGCCTCGGACAGCGCGGTTTCCGAGGCCGCAAGATCGCGGCTGAGCGATGCGATCTGCGCGGTCTGGCGCGCCGCCAGCGACCGCGCCTGCCCCAGATCATCCTCCAGCGTGTCGACCTGCCCTTCCAGATCGGCCACCCGCGCCTGCGACAGCCCCAGCGCATTGGCCAGTGACGCGACCTCGGCCGACAGCCCTTCTAGCTGGGTGTCCTGCGCGGTGATCGTGTCGCGCAGCACGAATTGCACGATCATGAAGATCGACAGCACGAACATCAGCACCAGCAGAAGCGCGGTCATCGCATCGACAAAGCCCGGCCAGATCGCCCCGCTGACATCGCGCCGCTGCCCTGACCTGCGCATCAGCGCCATGGCGCTACCCTTCGTCCCGGCGCGCGCCGAAACCCAGTCGCGACAATTGCCGCACCGCATGTGTCAGGCTGGAGATATCCGAACGCAGATCGCTCGTCGTCTCGATCCGGCCTGCCGACAGCTCTTCGGCGATGCGCAGCAATTGCGCATCGATATTGCGCAGGCGCAGCCGCATTTCGGCCTGGGCGTGGGGGCCGCTTTCATCGGCCTGCGCGCGGTAATGGTCCAGCAATTCCGCCTGCCCCTGCGCGACCCGCTCCAACGCGGCACTGGGATCGCCGGGCGCGGCAGCGGGGGCCGTGCTGCCCGCGGCCAGCCGCTCAATCGCCTCTACCAGAAAACCAAGCGCCTGATCCAGCTGCGCGCGTTCATGATCGGCCTGAAGTTGCTGGCGGTTCATCGTCTCCATCTGTTCGGCCATCGCGTCCAGCACCTGCACCATGGCGCCCATCTCGTTGCCCGGTTCCATATCCCCGGCGACCCCCAGCCGGGTGATCGAGCTCAGCCATTCCTCCAACTGGCGGTAAAACCGGTTCTGCCCGTGGCCCGCGAACAGCTCCAGCATGCCCACGACAAGCGAGCCCGCCAGCCCCAGAAGCGAGGAGGAAAACGCCGTGCCCATACCGCCCAACTGCGCTTCAAGCCCCGTCATCAGGTTGTCAAAGACCTGAATGCCGGTCTGATTGTCCTCTGGTGCCAGCGAGCGGATCGTATCCACCACGGCCGGAACCGTGGTCGCCAGCCCATAGAAGGTCCCGAGCAGACCCAAAAAGATCAAAAGGCTTATGATATAGCGGGTTATGTCACGAACCTCATCCAGCCGCGTGGCGACCGAGTCGAGGATCGAACTGGCCGAAGCACTGGATATCTGCGACCCGCGCCCGCGCCCGCGCAACAATGCGGCCAGCGGCACCAGCAGCGAGGGCGGCACCGTCGCCTCATGCCCCGGCGTGTCCGTGGCGAACCCCTCGATCCAGATGATCGAGCGGTTAAGCTGGATCACCTGCCAGAAAGTCGCGAACACCCCGATCACAAAGACCAGAAAGATGAACCCGTTCAGCCAGATATTGGCCAGAAAGATGCCCGAGACCGCCGGCAGCGCGAACCATGTGCCAACAGCCACAAGGGCCAGCACGGTCAGCATCATCACGATCTGGCGTACTGGCCGGGAAAACTGCGTCTGGGCCCCGAATTGGGATCTTGCCATGGTGGGCGTCCTGATCCTCTTGTCAGGGGCACTCTAGGTCAGTCCGCCCCTGGTTCCAACCGAGTTTTTCGTGAACCGCCCGAATACACGCGCCGGTTGAGTTACCTGCGCATCAGTTATGCGGGCGAAGGCGTGTGTCACTCCGCGCGGGACCGGGAAAACCCACTGCGATCAGGGCGCAGGATGGCGCCAGAGTTGCAGGATTCCGAAATGCGGATGGGCGAAATCGCTTTCGTGATGACAGCCCAGCCGCTGTGCAAGGGTCTGCGAGCGGGTATTGTCGGGCGCGATAAGGCTGGCGGGGCGCTGCCAGCCCAGTGTCGCGCAGGCATGGGCGCGGGCGGCATGCGCGGCCTCATAGGCGTAACCCTTCCCTTCGGCCCCCTCATCCCAGATCTGCCATGCAATCTCCGGCTCTGGCCAGCCTTCGGGGAAAAACGGACCAGCGGCGCCGATGGGGGTCTGGCTGTCGCGCGTCAGCACAGTGAACACCCCGTAGCCGCGCATGATCCGGTGGCCCAGCGTCACGCAAAACCGGTTCCACGCAAGAATCGGGTCTGGTTGCCCGCCGGTGAACTGCGCGCGCTCGGACATGAAATAGGCGCGAAAGGCCGGGAAATCCGCAGGGTCCGGCGGGCGCAAGATCAGCCGGTCGGTCAGCACAGGCGCGTCCATTCAGCCCGCCATATGCACGGTCTTGACCTCAAGGTAATTCTCCAGCCCCTCTGGCCCGCCCTCGCGGCCCATGCCGGATTCGCGGTAGCCGCCAAAGGGGTGCTTGGGGTCCACGATCAGCCCGTTGACGGTCAGCCCGCCCGTGCGCATCCGCCGGGCAAAGGCAAAGCCGCGTTCCGGGTCCGCGGAATAGACCGCACCGTTCAGCCCGTAGGGCGTGGCATTGGCCTTGCGCGCGGCATCGTCCTCATCACTATAGCCGATGACCGACACGACCGGGCCAAAGATCTCTTCCTGCGCGATCTTCATGTCGGGCGTGACATCGGTGAACACTGTGGGTTCCACGAAATAACCCTTGTCAAACCCGCGCGGGCGCCCACCGCCGCAGGCCAGCATCGCCCCGCCCGCGCGCCCGGCGGCGATATATTCCTCGACCCGCGTGCGCTGGCGGTCCATCGCCAGCGGCCCCATCTGGGTCGCGGGGTCTGACGGATCGCCCAGCTTGATCGCGCGCACGGCCGGCAGGAACACGTCCAGAAATTCGGCCTTGCGCGCCTCGGGCACCAGCAGGCGGGTCAGCGAGAAACAGACCTGCCCCGTGATCGGCATGGAATAGACCATGAGCGAGGGCAGCGCCTTGGCGAAATCGGCATCGGGCAGCAGGACCGCCGCCGATTTCCCGCCCAGTTCCAGCGATACACGCGCCAGCCGGTCGGAACACACCCGCATGATATGCTTGCCCACGGCGGTCGAGCCGGTGAAGGCCACTTTCTCGACATCGCGGTGGCGCACCAGATGGTCGCCCCCCTCGCGCCCGGCGGGGACCAGATTGAACACCCCGCGCGGCAGGCCCGCCGCCTCGATGCATTCGGCCAGAATATAGGCTTCCAACGGCGTCTCGGGCGAGGGTTTGGCGACCATCGTGCACCCCGCCGCCAGCCCTGCCGCGATCTTGTAGGACAAAAGCACCATCGGCGCATTCCAGGGCGAGATGGCGGCGCAGACCCCAGCGGGTTCGCGCAGCACCCGCACCTCGCCACCATCATCGCGGTGGCGGGTGTCGCAGAACGGGTAGCTTTCGATCAGATCGGCATAATGCGAAAACAGGGTGGCGTTCTGAGGCACCAGTTTGCGCGTCAGGCTGATGGGCGCGCCCACCTGCGTGGTCCAGGCCCAGGCGATTTCGTCCAGCCGTTCGGTGATCAGGGATGCCACGCGCCGCAGCGCCGCAGCACGGTCGCGCACGGGCATATGCGACCATGGCCCGTGGTCAAAGGCTGTGCGCGCGGCAGCCACGGCGCGGTCGATATCGGCAGGTGCAGCTTCGGGGTAGCTGAGCAGAGGTTCTTCGGTGACAGGCGAGATCACGTCGATGCGCCGGTCCGTCGCGGGCGCGACCCAGTCCCCATTGATGAAGAACTGATCGGGCGCTTTCAGAACCTTGCCCTGTTGCAGCCTGACCATTTGCCCCCCTTTCAGCCGACGACGCGGCGCAGATGGCCTGCGCCCTGACGGCTGGCCCATTCGGCGCTGGCGCGGATGCCGCCCAGCGGAAAGATGTGCAATTGATCGGGCTGCGTGACCGGGTCTGCCTGCGCGTTACGCACCAGCGCATCCAGCACGTCGTCGGGTTCGAATGGCAGCAACAGTTTGCTCAGATCGCGCGCGCGCTTTTTCAGCACTTTCAGCGACGGGCCGACCCCGCAGGCCACGGCGAATTTGATCATCGTCTGCAGCTTCGCAGGCCCGGCAAGGCCGATATGCACCGGCAGGTCGATCCCGTCGCGGCGCAGCCCCGCGATCCACTGGCTGGCCACATCGCCATCAAACAGGAACTGCGTGACCACGGCCATATCCACTCCGGTATCGCGCGCATGCTGCTGTTTCCAGCGCAGCGCAGCGTCCACTTCGGCCGTGCCGCCCTTGGGGTCGATATCGCGATTGCCCTCGGGGTGGCCCGCGACATGCAGGCGGGTATAGCCTGCCTTGTGAAAGGCCCCGGTCTGGAACAGGTCTATGGATGACGTGAAGCTGCCAACGGGTTTCGCATTCCCCCCCGCCAGCACCAGCGCCTGAGCGACCCCGGCCTCGCCCTGATAGCGGGCGATCCAGTCATCCAGCGTGGCGCGGTCGGGGATCGAGCGCGCGGGGAAATGGGGCATCACTTCGAACCCGTCACGCGACAGGCGGCGCGCAGTGTCCACCATGTCCTGAATCGGCGTGCCGTCGATATGCGCGACATAGACGCGGGTGCCCGCGGGCAGAAGCGCCTTGAAATCATCGATCTTGGCCGCTGTGCGCGGCATGACCTCGATCGAATAGCCTTGCAAAAGCCCGGCGCCGGTCAGGGGGGTGTTGTGCTGTGCCATGATGTATCCTCCGTCGCCCTGATGTATACACAGAACCGCCGCAAATGTAAAGATCAGGCTTCTTCACGGCTGATTGGCGCTTTTTGTGTATACATCAGAGGTCCGCATCCCGGTCACGGTCGCGGTTGCGGCGTGTATCATCATAACGCAGATCATCGCGCGCGCGTTCCAGCAGCCGGTTCAGCCCCGGTGCATGGACGGTCTGTTCCAGCACCGACTCCAGCGCCTGCAACACGGCCCCGCGCGACCCTTCGACACTGCCCACCTGTGTGACATTGATATTGCCGATCTTCTCGGCGGGCTTGACCATCTCGGCCACGATCTTTGGCATCGCCTCCAACCGGGCGAGTTCGGCTTCATGCGCCAGCGCCTCGGGCGAGCGGGTATTCTCTGCCGCGATCCGGGCCTGCAACGCCTCTGTCGCGGCCTGCTGACGCTTGAGATCGGCAGCGGCCTCTTTCTCGCTGGTGTGCAGTTTCGCGTCGGCAGTCTTGCGCGCGCTCTCGGCGGCGATCTCTGCGCGGCGGGCAGCGGCTTCGGCCTCGGCCTCGGCGCTGATGCGGGACAGGATGCGACGGCGCTCTGCCTCGGCCTCGGCGCGGGCGGTTTCGACCGCCTCATGCGCGCGCACAGCTTCGGCGCGGGCCAGATCGGCCTCGGCCATGGCGCGGCTTTCTTCCTGGCTTTTGGCCGCGATCATCATGGCGCGGTCCTGTTCGGCCAGTTCCAGCGCGCGGGCGCGCAGGATCTCGGCCTCGCGGATGGATTGCTCGCGCGCAATATCCGCCGCCTGGATATCCTGCTCCATCTGGATGCGGGCGGCAGCGCTGGCGCGCTCTGCCTCGGCCTTGGCGCGGGCAACCTCGGCCAGTTGGGCGGCGGTCAGCGCCTCGACCTGCTGGGCCTGCGCGATCTGGGCGCGGCGTTCTTCCAGCTCGATATCAAGCTGCTTGCGCGCCGCCTCCATCGCGGCGCGGCGCACACTGACCTGCGTTTCCGATTCAATCTCGGCGCGTTCGCGCTTGGACTGCGCGATCACCTGCGACAGCTTGCGCAGACCTTCGGCATTGAAGGCGTTGCTTTCATCCAGCGCGGCATAGGGTGTCTGGTCCAGCGCGGTCAGCGCCACGGCGTCAAGTTGCAACCCGTAACCCGTGACCTGCGGCCCCACGGCCTGCCGGATGCTGGCCATGAACTCGGCCCGCCCCTCATGCAGCTCATCCATCGTGCGCGTGGCCGAGACCGAGCGCAGCGCATCGACGAATATCCCCTCCAGCAACGCGCGCAGCTCATCCGTCTGAAAGCTGCGCCGCCCCAACGCCTGTGCGGCGCGCGCCACGGCGCTGCCCTCGGGCGGGACGGACAGGTAGAATTCCGCCGCCACATCGACGCGCAGCTTGTCGCGCGTGATCAGCGATTGTTCCGCCTGGCGCGCGACCTCCAGCCGGATGGTCTGCATGTTGACGCGCGTGACCTCATGGAACCAGGGCAGCGCCAGCAGCCCGCCATCGATCACGACCCGCCGCCCGCCGATCCCGGTGCGCACCAGACTGACCGCGTAACTGGCGCGCTGGTAAAAGGCCGCGGCCAGAGCGATCAATATGGCGATCAGCACAATCAGCGCGATGATCCAGAAAACCGTTGTCATTTTCTCGGTCCTTTTCGGCCAGTATTGCCAGTGTCAAAGCCCGTCCAGACGGCACATGGTCTGTGCCGACAGGCCACCATCCGCGGCCAGCACGGCCCCTGTCAGTCCCCGCGACAGATCGGACAGCAAAAACAGCGCTGCAGATGCAGCATGAAGGGGGCCCGCCGCAGCCTCTTGCCCGGTCGCGGCCACGATTTCGGGCGGCAGGCGCCCATCGGGGCTGGCTGGGCTGAGCGCGTTGATCCGCACGCCCTGCCCCGCCCAGGCCCAGCGTTGCGCCATGGCAAAACCCGCCAGCGCCCAGCCCACGGTGCGCGCTGTGCGTGCCGGGTCCAGCGCCAGCCCCCATTGCGCCACGAACCGCTCCAACCCGTCATGGCGCAGCGCCATGGCCGCGCGCGTCTCGGGCAGGCAGTCGGCCCAATGGCCCGTTACAGGCGCGCCGCGCAGCACGATGGCCGCGCCGTGGCCCAGACGCGGGGCCAGCGATGCCGCCAGCAGACGCGGGGCCAGCAAGCCATGGGTAAGCACATCGCGCGGCCCGCCCCCCGGCAGCGCGGGAAACAGCGCCAGCCCATCCAGCCCCTCGGGCAGGGCATGGGCGGTGGCGGCAATCGCGTCCGGGTCGGTCAGATCGGCCCGGTAGAATGCCGCGACCCCCTCGAACCCGCGTTCATGGTCGATGCCATGCACCTCTGCCCCGGCCGCATCCAACGCCCGCGCAACCGCCAGCCCCAGCCCCGAGGCCGAGCCCAGAACCGCGATGCGTTTGCCAGAGAGGAGCGCGGGTTGCGTCATGGATCAGAACACCGGCGGATAGGGGCGCCCGCCCCGGTCAACCGTGATCCAGCGCGTTTCGGTAAAGGTCTCGATCGACCAGCGCCCGCCATGACGGCCCAGCCCCGACGCCTTGGACCCGCCAAAGGGTACATGCGGTTCATCATTCACGGACGAGCAATTCACATGGCACATGCCCGTCTCCAGCCTGCGCCCGATATCCAGCGCGCGCGCCTCATCGCGCGAGAACACACCGGCGGACAGGCCATATTCGGTGTCATTGTTCAGCGCGATGGCGTCCTCATCACTCTTGAACGCGATGACGGGGACGACCGGGCCAAAGGTTTCGTCCTGATAGATCAGCATGTCGGGGGTCACGCCCGTCAGGATGGTGGGTTCGACAAAGCGGCCCTCGATCTTGCCGCCCAGCGCAATCTCGGCCCCCTTGGCCAGCGCATCATCCAGTTGCGCCTTGACGCGCGCGACCTGCCGGTCATTGATCAGCGGGCCGATGACATTGGCCTTGTCGCTGGTATTGCCGACCTTCAGCCTGGCCGCTCGTTCCACGAATTTCTGCAGGAACGCGTCATAGATGCTGTCCTGCACCAGCACTTTCTCGACACTCATGCAGATCTGGCCCTGATGCATGAAGCTGCCGAAATTCGCGGCCTGGCTCGCGCGATCCAGATCGGCGTCATCCAGCACGATCAGGCTGTCCTTGCCCCCCAGTTCCACGCAGCATTTCTTCAGATGCGCGCCCGCCTTGGCCGCGATTGAACGCCCGACCGGGGTGGACCCGGTAAAGGACACGCCCTTGACATAGGGGTGCTCGACCATCTCATCGCCCATCTCGGACACGGCCTCGCGCGAGCAGGTGATGACATTGAACACGCCTGCGGGGATGCCTGCTTCTTCCAGCACCTCGGCATAGAAAAGCCCGCCCAGATAGGGCGTATCCTCGGACGGTTTGAGCACGATGGTATTGCCCGCCGCCAGCGCAAAGGCAAAGCCGCGCGCGGTCAGGATGCCGGGAAAGTTCCACGGGCTGATGACCGAGATCACGCCCATCGGAAAGCGCTGCGCGGTGGAGAGCTTGCCATATTCGCTGGGCAGTATCTCGCCCGAGTTCTGGTAGCAGCTTGCCGCAGCAGAGCGGAACACCTCGGGCACATAATGCGCCTCGAACGCGCCCTTGCCGTACCAGCCGCCGCCCTCGGCCTGAATGGCGGCGATGAAATCGGGCGCGCGGCGCTCGAACACCTCGGCGATGTGATGCACCAGTTTTGCGCGCTCGGTATATTTCAGGCCCGCCCAGTCGGGAAAGGCACGATGCGCGGCCTCGATGGCGGCGGTGGCATCGGCGCGGCTGCCATCGGGGGCTTCGGCCCAGAGGCTGCCGTCATTGGGGTTGAGATCGGCAAAGCTGCGCGCAGCCTTGCGCCACTGGCCGTCGATATACATTCCGCGCAGGGCCTTGGGGGCTTTGGCATCAAGCATGTCATATCTCCTTGTCGAACTGGGAAGAGCCGGGGCGACGGCGCCAGACCTCGACCTTGCCCTGCGGTGCAGGGCTGGCCGGGGCCGGCGCGGGCGCGCTGCCGGACGGGACGGGGGCATCATCTGCGCCGGTCGCGGGTCGTGTATTCAGCCGCTCGCGCACCGAAGCGCGCAGCGGTGGCAGGGTGCTGCGCGAGGGCGCGCGGCACTGGCGCGCGGCATCCTCGATCCGGGCCAGCGTTTCGCGCAGCCGGTCGGGCGGCAGCGCCGTGGGCGCGGGCCGGGCCGGGGTGCTGACGCGCGCAGGGCTGGCACCCGCAGGCCGTTCGCCCGCGCGGGCGACCAGCGCATTGATATCCAGCCCCGCTACGGTCGAGGCCGAGACACTGCGCGCAGACGTTTTGCGCGCGGTGACAGGCGCATGCGACGGGGCGGCGGGCCGCTGTGCCTCAGCTACGGGCGCGGCAGGTTTGGCACCGGGCGCGCCCACGTCGCGCGGGCGCGGCGCGGCCTTGCCACCGCCGCCACCCAGATAGGCGGCCTGCACGGCCGGGTCATTGCGCAGGATATCGGCGCGATCCTCGCGCAGGATCTCGCCATTCTCCAGCAGATAGCCCCGGTCGGCGATGCCAAGGCTCAGCTTGGCATTCTGTTCGACCAGCAAAATCCCCAGCCCCGCCTCGCGCACGGCCTTGAGGTTCTGAAACAGCTCTTTCGATAAGAGCGGCGACAGCCCGAGCGAGGGTTCATCCAGCATCAGGATGACCGGGTTCGACATCATCGCGCGGCTGATGGCGACCATCTGCTGTTCGCCCCCCGACATGGTGCGCGCGATCTGGCTGGCGCGTTCTTCCAGCTTGGGAAACAGCCGGATCAGCCGGTCATAGACCTGCGCGTGATCCTCGCGCGCGCGGTCGGGATTGGCGCCCAGCATCAGGTTGTCGCGCACATTCAGGTCGCCGAAAATCCCGCGCCCCTCTGGCACCAGCGCCACGCCCTGTTCGACCACCTTGTGCGGTGGCAGGCCCAGCAGGCGCTCGCCCGCAATCTCGACCGTGCCGGTGACGCGGCCTTCGCAGATGCCCGCGATGGATTTCAAGAGCGTGGATTTGCCCGCCCCGTTCGCGCCAAGGATCACCACGATCTCGCCGGGTTTGACATGCAGCGACACCCCGTGCAGCGCGGGGTGCTTGCCATAGGTGGCGCGCAGGTCCTTGACCTCAAGCATCTTCATCAGCCCCCAGATAGGCACGGATCACTTCCGGGTCCTCCAGCACCTCGGCGGGGGTGCCCTCGGCGATCTTGGCGCCCGAGGACATGACCACGCAGCGGTCGCACAGGCTGCGGATGGCATCCATTACATGTTCGACCAGAATGACGGTGCGCCCCTCATCGCGCAGCGACCGGATCAGCGCGATGCCGGTCTGCAATTCGGTCGGGTTCAGCCCGGCCAGCCATTCATCCAGCAGCAGCACTTCGGGCTCGCAGGCCAGCGCGCGGGCCAGTTCCACCCGCTTGGTGTTGATATAGGTCAGCGATGACACCGGCATGTTCACCTGCTGACCCATGCCCACACGGTCCAGCAACTGGCGGGCATGGCGCTCGGCCTCTGCGCCCCAGCGCTTGCGATGGCCAAAGGCCGCGCCCGCGACGACATTCTCGACGACGCTCAGTTCCGGCAGCAGACGCACAAGCTGAAAGGTGCGCGCCACGCCCATCCGCGCGATGCGATGGGCGGATTTGCCCGCAATCTCCTGCCCGTTCAGCCGGATTTCCCCGGCACTGGGGGCAAAGGCGCCCGAGATCATGTTGATCATCGTCGATTTGCCCGACCCGTTGGGCCCGATGATGCCCATGACCTCGGTCTGGTGCACGTCAAAGACCATGTCGCGCACGGCCACCAGCCCGCCAAAGCGTTTGGTGATGTCGCGCACTTCCAGAACCACCCGTGCCATCACTGCCCCCCTTGCCCGTAGCGGTGCCGCAGCCGGTCATAAAGCCCCACAAACCCGCCGGGCAGCACATAGACGATCAGCAGAAACGCGATGCCCAGCAGCAACAGCGTCTGATTGGGCGCATTGCGCGAAATGAATTCCCATAGAAGCGTAAAGGGCACCACCCCGGCCAGCGGCCCCCATAACCGCCCTGTCCCCCCCAGAAGCGCCATGATCACCACCTGAAAGGACAGGATGGAGGCAAAGGCCGTCGATGGTTCGATATAGATATAGCGCGGCGCCATCATCGCGCCCACCACCGCCGCGGCCGCGCCCGATACCATGAACAGCAGGATCTTGGCCGCTGCCGTGTCGATGCCCGAATGCTTGGCAACGGTTTCGTCATTGCCGATGATGCGCAGCGCAAAACCCAGCCGCGAGCGGGCGATCAGCCAGCCCACCAGAAAGACCAGCGCCGCCATCCCCAGAAGCTGCCAGTAGATGTCACGCTCGGTGATAGAGGTCAGGACATACATGCCGCGCTGGCCGGTGCGGTTCTGCACCCATGTCACCACCTGCCGCACCAGTTCGGCCAGCCCCAGCGTGAAGATCACGAAATAGACGCCCGACAACCGCAGCGTCACCAGCCCCACAAGTGCCGCCAGCACCGCCCCCAGCCCCGCCGCGATGATGGGCAAGAGCCACATGGGCAACGTCTGAAACCCCAGACCCGTAACAAAGGTGCCCAGCCCGAAAAACGCCGCTGTCGCGAGCGAGATGTAATGCGTCGGCCCGGAAAACAGCGCCCAGCTTGTGGCCAGCACCGTGAACATCGCCATGGTGGTCGCGATCGACAGGATGTAGCCGGACACATAAAGCGGCAGCAGCGCCAGCAGGCCAAAGGCGAAGGCCGACAGGATCAGGTTGCGAATGTCGCGCATCGTCATGTCGGCGTCCTTCCGAACAGACCCTGCGGACGGAACAGCAAGACGCCCAGAAACAGCACATAGGCTGCGGCCAGCGTCAGGCCCGGATCGATCACGCGGGCCACGAAAGTCTCGGCAATGCCAAGGATCATCGCGGCGACAATGGTGCCGCGAATATCGCCCACACCGCCCATGATGACGATGATCAGCGCCTTCATCGTGAACAGCACACCCACCGAGGCATCAAGCGTGAAGAACATCGAGATCAGCGCCCCGCCCGAGGCTGTGACCGCGCCCCCCAGCCCGAAGGCCAGCGCCGAGACGGCGGGCACGTCAATCCCCACCAGCCGCGCGGAGTCCGGGCTGACCGCGACCGCGCGCATCCGCAGCCCCGCGCGGGTATAGGACAGCCAGATCCAGAGCGCTGCGGCCAGCAGCGAGGCGATGGTAAAGGCCACCACCCGGTTCTGCGCATAGCTGGAGGCAAAGATATCAACCCGTCCGGTCAGGTAGGAATAGTTGAAATACCCGCCCCCGAAGAACCATGTCATGATCCCGACCAGCGCAAAGGACAGCCCGAAGGTGGCAAGAATGCTGTCCACCTCGAGCGCGCCGCGCGATTTGGCGCGTTTGACCAGCGGGCGCAGCATGATGCGATAGATCGCCCAGTTCACCACGAAGGCCACGGGCGCGACGACCAGAAGCGCCGCAATCGGGCTGACCTGCCCGGCCGTATAGACCCAGAACGCGGCGAACCCGCCCGCCACCAGCATTTCGCCATTGGCCAGGTTCATGATGCGCGCCACCCCGTATTGCAGGTTCAGGCCCATGGCGATCAGCGCATAGGTGCCCCCCAGCAAAAGGCCGGTGATCAGGATAAAGAACATGTCACCCTCATTCGAGCGGCGGTGTCCGGCGCGCGGCCCGTTATGGGGCCGCGCGCCGATGCACGGCTCAGTCCCAGCCGTCTTTCAGGATCACATCGGATGCACCATCGCGCCCGCGCGCGGCAACACCGCGAAAGACCCCGTCCTGCCACTGCCCGACAGTCCAGTAGCGTTCATTGTCATTCATCTCGTTGAACTGGATGGGGCCAAGCACGGTTTCATATTCGTTCGAACTGTCCTGCAGATACGCCATCACGACTTCGCGGTCCTTGGACCCCGTCGCCTCTATCGCCTGGCCCAGGATTTCGAGCGTGGCATAGGTCGAGGCAGAGGCCCAGTAATCGGGCAACTGTCCGGTGAGTTCCATATGCGCCTCGGCGAATTCCTGGAATGCCGGGTCATCGGGGTTCACCCCGCCCATGCCCATCACGCCCTCGGCCTGATCGCCGAAGCGTTCCTGGAACGAGGGAAAGGCCGTGGCGACAGCCGTGAAGAAGACGCTCGGCTGAAAGTTCTGCACAATCGCCTGATCGGTCAGCGCAAAGGTATCTGCCGGGTAGGACCAGGCGATAAAGGCGTCAGGCTCTGCCGCGCGCGCGCCATCGATGATGGGTGCGATATCCTGCGTGCCCAGCGGATAGGATGTCTGATAGACGATCTCGAACCCGTTTTCTTCCAGCACGTCGCGCGAGATCTCTGCCATCTCGATGCCAAAAGCGTCGGCCACATTGACCAGCGCCACACGGTCGCCGATCTCGCCCGCGTCACGTAGATCAACCAGCACCTGCGCGGTATCTTCTGCCATCACACCAGTGCGGCCCAGCACGAAGAACATGCCCGGAAACTGCGCAGACAATTCCGGCTGCTGGTTGGTCACGTTCGAGCCAGTGATCTGCGGATAGCCCAACTGGCTGAAGATCGGCGCGGCGGCAAGGTTAAGCCCGGTGGAATAGGGCGCAACCATGAAATCCACCTGATCCTGCGTGGCCATCCGCTGCGCGGCCTGAATCGTCTGCTGCGGGTTGGTCTGGTCGTCATATTCGATCAGTTCGATCATCGCGGGGCCATCGGCAAGCTGCAGGCCGCCGGCCTCATTGACCTGATGCACCCACAGGCGCACTGCGGGCCAATGGGTGACATCCGCGCCCCCGGCCAGCGGGCCGGTCTTGGGGGCTGCCGCACCCATGCGGATCACATCCTGCGCGCTGGCCGCGCCCATGCTGACGGCCAGCATGGCCCCGGCTGCGACGCTCATCATCAGATTTCTGCGTTTCATGTCTATTCTCCTCCCAGAAGCGTGTCGGTCATCCGATCACGCAGACATTTGACTTGTGCCGTGTGTCGTTCCGACCTGTTTCCCCTGCCCTGCTTCTCCTCAGGCTAGGCCGCGTGACCTGCCTCCGCAATTATATAATTCGCCGACTGACTTAACCTTAGGGCTATGTTTTATGCGCCCCGCCATCAGCGTCCCATCATCGTTTCAGGTAGGAACAGCGCGATCTGCGGGAACATGATCAGCAGGCACACACAAACCGCCATCGCCAGCCAGAACGGCATGATACCGCGATAGATCTTGCCCAGCGGCACATGCTGCGCCACGCCCTTGACCACAAAGACATTCATCCCCACCGGTGGTGATATCAACCCCATCTCGACCACCACGACCATCACGATGCCGAACCAGATCGGGTCATAGCCCAGTGTCGTGATGATCGGCAGCACGATGGGCACGGTCAGCACCAGCATGGCGAACCCTTCCATGAAGGTGCCAAGGATGATGTAGAGTGCAATGATGATCAGCAGGATGCCCAGCGCGGGCACGGCCAGATCGCCCACCGCTGCCGCCAGATTGACGGGTATCCGGGTCAGCGCAAGGAACGGCGCGAAGAAATGCGCCCCGATCAGGATGAAGAACACCATCGAGGTGGTCTTGATCGTGCTCAGCAGCGCCTCGAAAAAGCGCCCGAAGGTCAGCTTGCCCGACCACA
>PWWF01000081.1 GCA_003561595.1 Paracoccaceae bacterium
GCAAGGCGCGGGTGCTGGTCTTTACGCTGGGGCTGACGGAACGCTGGGTCGATGCTGACACCGGGCTGGAATACCCGCTCTGCCCCGGCACGGCGGGGGGGCGCTTTGATCCCGCGCGCCACGCATTCGCACCGCTGGACTACCCGCAGGCGCTGGCGGCAATGGCGGATGCGATGGACCTGATGCGCGCGGAAAACCCCGATCTGCGCTTTCTGCTGACCGTCTCGCCCGTTCCGCTGGCAGCAACGGCCAGTGGCGCGCATGTGCTGTGCGCCACAAGCGGGTCCAAGGCGATCCTGCGCGCGGTCGCAGGCGCGCTGGCCAACACGCGCCCTGACACGGATTACTTTCCGTCATACGAGATCATTTCCAGCCCCGTCCATGGCGGGCGCTTCTTCGGCCCCGACATGCGGCAGGTCACGCAAGAGGGGGTGGATCTGGTGATGGACAGTTTCTTCGGCACCATGGCCACGCGCTTTCCGGACAACGCTCCCGCCCCGCCTGCGCCGTCGAAGCCCCTCGCGCGCGACGTGGTCTGCGAAGAGGAGCTTTATGCCGCATTCGGACCGCGCGCATGATCCGGCTGTGCATTCTGGGCAACAGCCATGCGGGCGCGCTGAAACAGGCGAGCGCGGAATTTTGCGCCGCCCACCCGGAAGCTGTGCTGACTTTCTTTGCCGCCGTCGCCTTCGACAGCCGCGCAATGGCCGTGCAGGACGGGCAATATGCGCCGCTCGATGACGCGCTGGCCGCGCAATACGAGATGGCGTCGGGCGGGCTGCGCGCGATAGATCCGGCGCAGTATGATGCGTTTGTGGTCTATGGCTTTGGCGGGCGCAGCCTGCCCCAGGACCGCCCCCGCGCCTATAGTCAGGCTTTCCGCGCGGCCTGCACGCTCGCGCGGCTGCAAGAGGACCTGATCGGCCCGCATCTGCAGGCCCTGCGCGGGCTGACCGACAAGCCCCTCTTTGCCGCGCTCAAACCCCTGCCCTGCCCGCAGGACGGGCGCAGGCCCCGCCGCCTGCTGCCGCATGGCGAGGAGGTGGCGCTGGCCCAGAGGCATATCTGTGACCCTTTGGGCGCGCAGATGGTCGCGCAGCCTGCGGCCACGAGGATCGACGATCGCGCCACCCATCCCGATTTCGCCAGCGGCTCGGCCCGGTTGGTGCAGGTCGCGCATCCCGACGCGCCCGCCCATGCCGATGACGAGGCAAAGCATATGAACGCAGAATATGGGCGCCTCTGGCTCGATGCCTTCTGGCCCCACTTGCGTCCGGGTTGAGTCAGGGGTGGGTTGCCACCCACCCTACGCCCATCCTCCCGTAAGGTGGGTGCAACCCACCATCCCCGCGCCCTGAAGCGTCAGCCCTCGGCCTTCTCGGCCAGATGCAACCATTCCTCTTCCGCCACCTCCAGCGCGGTCTGCCGCGCGGTCAGCGCCTCACTCGCCTTGCGGAACTTCACCGGCTCGCGCGTGAAGAGGCCCGGATCGGCCAGCAATTCGCCCAGCTTCGCGATCTCGGCCTCCAGCCGCGCGATCTCGGCGGGCAGTTTCTCCAGCCGATGCGCCTCAGTAAAGCTCAGCCGATCAGGCGCGCGCGCAGCCCGCCCCGCAGGTTTCGCGGGTTTCGCCTTTTCCACCGCGCGCGGCGCGGCCTCGCGCTCGGGCGCGGGGCGCTGGGCCATATAATCGCTCCAGCCACCCGCATAGGCCGTCACCGTCCCTGCCCCCTCGAACACCAGTGTCGTGGTCGCGATCCGGTCGATGAAATCGCGATCATGGCTGACCAGCAGCACCGTCCCGTCAAACCCGTCCAGAATATCCTGCAACAGATCCAGTGTCTCGACATCCAGATCATTCGTCGGCTCATCCAGCACCAGCAGGTTCGACGGCTGCGCCATGATCCGCGCCAGCAAAAGCCGTGCTTTCTCACCCCCCGACAGCGCGCGCACAGGGGCGCGCGCCTGCGCCTCATCGAACAGGAATTCCTTGAGATAGCCCACCACATGCTTGGGCTGCCCGCGCACCATCACCTGATCGGCCTGCCCCGGCACGCGCATAAGCGGATCGCCGGTCAGATTCTCCCACAGGCTGGAATTATGGTCGAGCTGCGCACGGCTCTGATCGAACAGCGCCACCTCGAGGTTGGTACCGCGCCGCACGCGGCCCGCATCCGGCTCCTCTTCACCTGTGATCAGGCGCAGGAGCGTCGTCTTGCCCACGCCATTGGGCCCAACCAGCGCCACCCGCTCGCCCCGCATGATCCGCATGGAAAAATCGCGCAGGATCACGCGCTCGCCGTAGGATTTGCGCACCCCCTCCAGCTCCGCCACCAGTTTGCCCGAGGGCGCGGCGCTCTCCAGCGCCATCGCCGCGGTGCCCTGCCGCCGGATCTGGCCCGCGCGTTCGGCGCGCAAGGCCTGCAGCGCCCGCACACGCCCCTGATTGCGCTTGCGCCGCGCGCTGATCCCCTCGACCGCCCAGCGCGCCTCGGCCTTGATCTTGCGGTTGAGCTTGTGGCGCGCGGCATCCTCTTCGGCCCAGACTGTGTCGCGCCACTCCTCGAACCCCTCGAACCCGGCCTCGCGGCGGCGCATCTCTCCGCGATCCAGCCACAGTGTCGCACGGCTGAGCGCGCGCAGAAAGGCGCGGTCATGACTGATCAGCACATAGGCCGCGCGGGTCTCGCGCAGCCGCGCCTCCAGCCAGGCGATGGCATGAATATCCAGATGGTTCGTCGGCTCATCCAGCAGCATCAGCTCCGGCGCCTCGGCCAGCAGTTTCGCCAGCGCCGCGCGCCGCCGCTCCCCGCCCGAGGCGCGCTCGGGCGCAAGCCCCGGGTCGAAATCCAGCCCCTCGGCGGCCATCTCGATGCGGTAATGCTCGGCCGGGTCCAGATCGCGCGTCGCGAAATCGCCCAAGGTCGCCGCGCCGGAAAAATCCGGATCCTGCTCCATATAGCCCACGCGCGTGCCGGGCGCGAGCGCGCGGGTCCCGCCATCGGGCTCGACCAGCCCGGCCATCACCTTCATCAGCGTGGATTTACCCGATCCGTTGCGCCCCACAAGCGCGACCCGGTCGCCCTGCTGGACCACCAGATCAAGCCCGTCAAAGATCGGATTGCCGCCATAGGTCAGCGCAATACCCGAGAGTTGCAAAAGAGGTGTCTGTGCCATGGCCGCGCATATAGACTGCGCGCGCCGCTTGCGAAAGGGGCCTCAGCGCTGCGCCCGCCAGTCCAGAACGGCCTCGATCGCGGCGCCAAGGGCGGCCAGATGCGCGCCCTCGCCCGGCGCAGGCGCAGGGGCCGGGGCGCGCGCCAGTGCCGCGCTCATCAGTGTGCCATTGCCAAGCTGCGGATGATGGCGGCCCCTGGCCTTGCGGTAGCAATCGGCCTGATGCGCCTCGGACAGCATCTCGGCCATCACCTCCGGCCAGCACGCATCGGGATGGCCGAGCAGCACACGCGCGGCAGCGCGGATATCGCCATGGGTGACCTCACGCATGACGCCGCCCCGCCGCCGCCGCCCCCGCGCGCAGGCGGCAAGCATCTCGGCGCAGCCGGGATGCGAGGGTGGGTGGGCGGGCCGCCTGCGCGCGGGGGCGGCGGCGGCGGGGCGTCACGGGGTCACCTCCAGCCGCGCGTGGGGTCCGGGTCCGACCACATCCGAGATCTGCGCCACCTCGACCGCAAAGGCCCCGCCCCCATCGCTGGCCTGCGCGCTGGCGGAATACTCCCATTCCGGCGCGTCCAGCTCCATCTCGCGCAGGACCGTCGTGCCCGAGAGCACGCGCAGATGATAGCGCTCGAACGCCTCGGACAGCGGCACCTCGGCCTGTGCCCAGCTATCGCCCCCGCGCCGGGTGCGGCGGATCCAGCTCACACGGTGGCCACCCCCCGCCAGGGGCTGCGCACGCAGATGCGCCGGGCGATAGGGCCGCAGGCCGACGCCCTCAAACGTGGCCTCCAGATCGCGCTGCACCGGGTCTGACAGCGGTCGCGCCGCAGGCCCGATGCGATACTGCCGCGCCAGCCCCAGCGCATCGAGCGGCAAGGGCAGATCGACCGGCAGCGGGTCCAGCAACACCACCAGCGCGCCGGGCGGCCAGTCGGCGGGCATGACCCCGTCGCTGCCCTGCTGGCCGCGCAGCCGTAGGCGCAGATCATAAAGCCCCGGTTCCACCAGATCGGCCTCGGCGAACTGAAACAGCTCCCAGTCCGCGCCCAGCCCGATGGCGGCCATATTCGCCCCATCCAGCACTTGCGCGGGGCTGCGGGCCTGCAACTGCCCCGACACCATCCGCACCCGCAGCGCAGGCCCCCGGTCCCAGCGGCCCGGCGGGGCGGCGAACAGCGGTGTTTCGGTCATGCCCACGGGGCTTGGCACGCGCACCAGCGC
>PWWF01000329.1 GCA_003561595.1 Paracoccaceae bacterium
ATCCTGTTCTCGGTTCGCTCCGAGCGGCAGTTGATGGAGCAGATGGATTACAACCTGATGTTCCGCTGGTTTGTAGGCCTTGGCATCGACGACCCGGTCTGGGTGCCGACCGTGTTTACCAAGAACCGCGACCGGCTGCTGACCACCGAGATGTCGCGCAAGGTGATGGCGGCGATCCTGGCCCACCGCGAGGTGGCGCCGCTTTTGTCGGACGACCACTTCTCGGTCGATGGTACGCTGGTGAAGGCTTGGGCCTCGATGAAGAGCTTCCAACCAAAGGCCGATGCCAGCCCGCCTGACGACGAGGGGCCCGGCGATCCGCCCGCTCTGGACACCACGCCCGAAGCCGCGCTTTCCGAGACCCCAGCCGAGCCCGACCAGATGCCCCGCAACACCAAACGCTGCCGAAATGCCGAGGTCGACTTCAAGGGCGAGAAGCGATCGAATGCCACCCATGCCTCGACGACCGACCCCGATGCGCGGCTCTACAAGAAATCCCCCGGCACGGGTGCGGTGCTTTGCTTCATGGGCCATGCGCTGATGGAAAACCGCAACGGGCTGATCGTGCAGGGTGACCTGACCCAGGCGGACGGTCATGCCGAACGCAAGGCAGCGCTGGACATGGTCCATCGTCATTCCCCCGGATCGACCCGGCGGCTGACGCTCGGTGCCGACAAGGGATATGACGCGGCCGGGTTCGTGTCCGACCTGCGCCAGGCCTGCGTCACGCCCCATGTCGCCCAGAAATCGAGATATTCAGCAATCGACGGCCGAACCACCCGGCACGAGGGCTACGCTCTATCCCAGAAGCACCGCAAGAAGATTGAAGAGGCGTTCGGCTGGGCGAAAACCGTCGGGGGCATGGCTCAGAACATGTATCGAGGCGTTGAACGCGTCCGATCCCGCTTCATCCTGACAATGGCCGCCAACAACCTCGCGAGACTGCCCCGGTTGCTCGCTGTGTGACGCGGAAGAACCGCACCAGACGCGTATGTCGATCTCGCTGACAGACATCGCGATCCCCCCGACCCAGCCCTGATGCAGGGAAAGCGTTCCGGCTCTGGGACTATTTCAGCGACCTGCTAGACAAAGCGAAAGATCATGAAGAGCTGAAGGGTTCCGTCGCCCTTCTAAATAGGTATGGAAAGCTGACGTTTGGCCCAGGTTTCAGTTTGAGATTGGATGAATCAAGTATGTCACGGAATTTTCGTGATCGTGTTTTCGTTACACGCACCTGAAAGAATATCACTTCGACGTCGCGGAAAGAAAGTCCGTGAGCGGCGCTTACTTGTTTTCTTTCACCCAGCCCCGAGCCTGATGGACGAAAGGTGCCCACTCGGACCTTTTGCCCAATTTCAGCAAGTACTCTGACGCGTCTCCGGCTTCCCATTTGTACTTTTCTGAAAAGTAATCGAGGAAAGACAACAGATGATAGAAGGTCTGAGGGCTGGTATCGAATAACAGCTTTGAACCAACAAACGGGTTCGCATGATCGGATGTCGCAATCGCCTTGTGAAATTGCAGCATAAGCTCATCCAATATCGGAATGATCTCCTCGACCTCCATCCCCAAGTTCTTCGCGGCGTCTTGCAGGAAGCTATCACAACTCAAGCCGTTCCCCCCGTTTCAACAGATCATAAATGATCCCATGCAGGATCGGTAACCCCTGCCGATCCTTACTCAGGAGTAGCGTGGCGAGCGCGTTGTGGGAGGACATCGCGCGAACCACCGCTCCCTGGACAGCTCCGGGGAGGTGCCCCTTCATGGCCTGGTCCTTCGTGTTCTTTTCGATCTGGGCCATGACCACGGGGTTTTCACTGGCAATATCGACGAGCTGGTTCACGAAGCTTACCTTGTCACCCAAGGGGGCGGTCTCGCCGAACAGGCTGTTCAGACGTTCAATGATCTCCTGAATATAGACCGGGGTTGATCCGGGACGTGGGCCACCACCGCCGGGCGGGATGGGTTTCAAAGGCGGGTTCACCGGGTCGTCCTCCGGCCCGGGGTCTTCATCCCGGGGTTTGATGTCATAACCCGTCAGGGTGATGCCTTGCAGGTCCACCTCACCCGGGGGAACACCATCAAGCCGGTTCGCCAACAGCTTCGAGAAGGCCGCGAAATTCTCCAGTTCCGGGTCACCCAGATCAACCAGCTGGGCGATATACGCATAGATGCGCCCGAACTTTGACAGACCAGCCTTGAAATCGGTCAGCGCGGAAATCGCGCTTTCGATCTGTTTCCGGTCATGATCGGCCTTTTTCATGCCGTCCTCATTCCCTTCGGCCTTCGCCCGCTGATAGGCGGCCTCGGTCGCAGCGGCCCTTTCCCGCAACTCCGATAGACGTCGGTTATAGGTCTGCGTTGGTTCCTGGGTCGCGGCGAACATGGCCTTGTGTGTGACCTCACTGACCCCGGTTGCGCGCAGGACGCTGGCGGTCTCGAACCGCGCTCTCATGAAGTCCAGAACATGGGTTTCATCATAGATGCCCTGATCATCCAGGCTTTGCTTCAGGTCGTAGATGACATTCAGGTCCTGAACCTGTTCGATCTGGGCCCCGCTGTCATACCGGGCGAAGGCCGCACGGATCGCTTCCGGTTCATTGACGAAATCGATGATGAAGGTGTCTTCTTCCCAGGGGAATTTCCGGTTCAGCCTCGACAGGGTCTGGACGATCTCGACCTCGTTCCCGATCTTCTTGTCGATATACATGGCCACCAGACGGGGCTGGTCGAACCCGGTCTGGAACTTGTTCGCGACAATCATCACCCGGTATTCCGGGCGCGCGAAGACATGACGCAGATCTCGGCCGACCGCATCCGGGTTCATGGAGGCTTCCGTGAACTCAGCGTCATCCTCGACGATGAAGGGTTGATCCCGGATCATGGCATCGCTCGGGTGCATGACCTCCTCGCCGGACAGCTTCCCGGAGAAAGCGACCAGCGCCTGAATGCCCTGATACTCAGGATGGGCGGCGATATAGGCGTCGAACGCCGTCTTGTACCGCACCGCTGATGCGCGGCTGCTGGTGACCACCATCGCCTTCGCCTCACCGTTCAGCAGATGCGCCACATTCTGCGCGAAATGCTCGATGATGAACTGGACCTTCTGGGTGACGTTGGTCGGGTGCAGGGTCATCCATTTCGCAAGGGCCCGTTTCGCGGCCTTGCCGTCCACCCGTTCCTCGCGGACCAGTTCCATCCCCAGGTTGAAGGCGGTCTTGTAGGGTACATAGCCCTTCAGAACATCCAGGATATACTCTTCCTCGATGGCCTGACGCATTTCATATTTGTGGAAGGACACCGGAAGGTTGTCATCCCCCGCCGGGCGGGTCGGGTCGGCGGGGCGGCCGAACAGCATCATGGTCGAATGTTTGGGCGTGGCGGTGAACGCGAAATGGGACACATTCGCCGGGCGCTTCCGGGCGCCCTGCATTTCCAGAAGCATCTCCTCCACGGTCATCTCTGACAGATCCTTCTTGGACGACAGGGCCAGTACGGACTGCATCTGCGATGCGGTATTCCCGGTCTGCGAGGTATGGGCCTCGTCGATGATCACCGCGAAATTCCGGCTTTGCAGGGATTGTTCGGTCAGGATCGCTTCCATCGCATGCGGGAAGGTCTGGATCGTCACCACGATAATCGGGGTGCCTTTCAACAGGGCCTCGCTGAGCTGCTTGCTCTTCGATTCCGCGTTCTTTTCGCGGTCGATCGCGGCGATCATGCCCTTCTGGTGGTCCAGCTGCTGCACCGCGTCCTGAAGCTGGCCATCCAGGACATTCCGGTCGGTCACGATGATCGCGGCGTTGAAAATCGGCGTGCCGTCATCGCGGCGCAGCTTCACCAGGTCATGGGCCGTCCAGGCGATGGTCGAGGTCTTGCCCGACCCGGCTGAATGTTCGCACAGATAGGCCTGTCCGGGGCCGTTGGCCTTGGCGTCGGACACCATCCGGTTGACCGCGTCGAACTGGTGGAACCTCGGGAAGATCAGGGTTTCTTTCTTGGTCCAGTTCCCGTGCAGGTCTACCACGTCCTTCTTCTCGACATAGACGAAGTTGTGGAAAATCCGCAGGAAGGCGTCGGGCTGACAGATCTCCTCCCAGAAATAGGCGACAGGGTATTCCCCGTCATCGCGCGCGGCGTTCCCGGCGCGACCGTGGTTTCCCTTGTTGAAGGGCAGGAAGAACGTGTCGCGGCCCGCCAGTTTCGTCGTCATCCAGATTTCGGAATCTGACATGGCGAAATGCACCACCGCCCCGCGCTTGTACGTCAAGAGCGGGTGCTTGCGTTTGGTCACCGGGTCCACGGGCGGGCGGTCGCGGCGGTATTGTTCCATCGCGTCTTCGACCGATTGGGTGAAATCGGTTTTCAGCTCGACCGTGGCCAGAGGCAGGCCGTTCAGG
>PWWF01000219.1 GCA_003561595.1 Paracoccaceae bacterium
ACTGCACCCATCACGAAGATGGACGGATGCGCGAAACCCGAGGCCATGCCCGCACATGATCAGGATGATATGGACTCGATCCTGGACGAGATTGAGATGGACTGGGACGAGACAATGGGGGCTATCTTGCCCCATGCTCCGAACACGAGAAGCGGCCAAGGGCCGAATTCGCGGTGACGGTCGCTCGCCTTGCAAAGCGGTTCCCGACACCACAGGCGTTTTCCGATGCGTTTTGCCAGCCTGGACATATCGCATTCGTGCGTTGCCCGGCCGATCATTCTGTAGACATTTTGACGAAAACGCTACGTGCCCTGTTTGCAAACCCCAAGCTTTCCCCCGGATTGCACCGTCCTGATGCGCGGAAGGTGTCGGAGGTGTTCGAAACCTCGAGAACTGTGAAAAGTAACGTTCTTTCAGGGATTTCTGAAGGCTTCTGGGCACTGGTCGAGGATGGACGTCCTTTGGTCTTGGTGGGCCCAAATCCGTCTGTTCTTCCCCCGGTTCTCTGGGAGTCTGTTGGGACCAAGATCATCTTACCCCAGATGGATCGTGAAATGTTGCAGGTGATTTTGGGGCATCTCTATCCCGGGCAGACCGTGGGGCCAGAGGATATTCCTGCCTCGTTGAAAGATAGCGACATCAGCGCCTTGACGCCTGCGAAATTGACGATGGCTGCGCGCGCCGCCACGCCAAGGGCTGCGGGTGATCGTTTGGCCGCGACGGGGCCAATGCGGCGAAAGACCGGGCCAGGGCTTGCGGGATTTCCGTTGTCGGATGAAGTCCGCGCGCCGGTTGAACAGGTTCTCGCGGATCTGCGGGATTGGGAAGCAGGCCGGATCAAATGGGCAGATGTCACCTGCGGCCTGCTTCTGGAGGGTCCACCCGGATGCGGAAAAACCGAGCTGCCCAAGCTTCTGGCACGGGAAGCAGGCTTTCCTGTTTTCGCCGCATCGCTGTCGAAATGGCAGTCCGAAGGCGAGAGGTCCAGCGATCTGCTTCAGAAAATGCGCGCCTTTTTCGACCGGGCGCGGCAGTCCAGCCCTGCTATCGTATTTATTGATGAGCTTGATGCGATCGGTGACCGCAATCGCCCGCATGATCATAATTCATCTTGGACCTCGAGCATCGTCGCTGGGCTGTTGGAATGTCTTGATGGATTTGATGGGCGGGAGGGCGTTGTCGTCATTGCGGCCACGAATTTCGCGAGCAAGATCGATGCGGCCTTGGTCCGCCCGGGTCGCTTCGACCATCAGGTCAGGATGGGGCACCCGACGCCTGACCTGCTTCCCACTGCGTTTCGGTATCATCTGGTGGATGACCTCCGGGATGCCGATCTCACCAGCGTTTGCGCAAAGGCGACCGGGCTTTCGGGCGCGCAGGTGGCGCAAGCCGTCAAGGCGGCGCGTGCAACAGCGCGCCGAGAGCGGCGTGCGCTGCGTCCGGAAGACCTGATCCGGTCTGTTGAACATCTCCGGCCGCCGATTGCACCAGAGATGGCATGGGCGGTGTCAGTTCACGAAACTGGGCACGCCATCGTCGCACATGCGACAGGTCGCGCGCGCCCGAAACTTCTGACCCTCTATGATGGCGGCGGCCATGCTGTAATGATCCCTCAGCCGAATGCGATGCGCCGCACCGATATCGAGGCCGAGATCGCGTTCTTCCTCGCAGGCCGCGCGGCCGAACGCCTCGTGCTCGGGCGCCCCAGCGGCGGTGCCGGTGGGCGCGAAGGCTCTGATCTGGCGCAAGCCACCGAACGGGCCGCAGGGCTGGAGATGCCGTATGGGTTGGGCGACAGCGGGACACTCTGGATTGGACAACCCGGCGACGCCGCCGACCGCCGGCGTTTCGACGCCCGCCTGAGGTTGAGGGTTCAGGGTCACCTGACCCGCGCCGAGGCCGTGGCGATGGCTATCCTGAAGGAAAACCACGCGACGCTGATCGCGATGGCCCGTATGTTGGCCGACCGAGCCACCCTCTCAGACGATGACCTTTCAGATTTCCTTTCAAATGTGAAACAGATTCCCGGAACGCATGCAGGAGAGAACCACGTCGAAGTTCATTACGTCGACAGCCTTGCGCTCAGAAAGTGCAGTGAGAGATCGGCGCTGATCTCGAAAGGCCCCGATAAGCCGTGCCCGACTAATCCAAGATGAGACCGGCCTATCTACATGGTTATACACATTTATCTGGGCCCCGGGCCCAGATCACGATACGTGTTTGCGCCCTCGCATGGTAGAACCAGACCAGAAAAAGGAGTCTGCCATGCCGAACTTGCCGAAATTGATGTCCGTCAAAGAAACCGCCGATCTGCTCAGTGTGTCGCGCGCCACCCTGTATCGCATCCAGAAACGCGATCCTCGCTTTCCCGAGCCTTTACATCTTTCGCGCGGATGCGTGCGTTGGCGGGCCGATCAGATCAGCGCATACATCAACGGGCTGACACCTGAGCCCAATGGCCCCGAGTCAGAATAAGATGATCACAAGCTCGTGATCTGCGTAAGCTCGAGGATTCTGTTGCCCATATGTTGCCCACTTCACAAGTGACCCAACAATCACAATCTGCCGGAGTGAATTTATCTTTATATATCATATAGATAAATGGTGCCCGGGGGCGGAATCGAACCACCGACACGAGGATTTTCAATCCACTGCTCTACCCCTGAGCTACCCGGGCACGGGTGCATCCGAAGATGCGAACGCGGGCGATCCGCGTTGGGTAAGCGTCTCTTATTGCAGCCCTCTCACGCTGTCCAGAGGGCGCGGGAAAAAAAGCGGTGCACTAGCGCTCTTCGTCATCCGGGTGGGGTGGAAGCTCGGCCTCGGGGTCATCTGGGGCGACCGGGATCGCGTAATCCGCGCGCAGCCAGCGGGCCAGATCGACATCGGCGCAGCGGCGCGAACAGAAGGGACGATACGCCGGGTCAGAGGCTTTCTTGCAGATCGGGCAGCTCATGCCAGCACCTGATGCAGGGGCGGGCGGTCGCGCTTGCGCGTCAGCTCGAAATGGCCCAGGGGCGTCCAGCCCGCCAGCACCGTGTCGCGCCCGTCGCGGCGAAAGGCGGCCTGCAGCGATTGCTCGATGATCTGGCGGTCCTTTTTCGGAAACGGGGCCAGATCCAGCACGATCTGCCCGCCCAGGCCCCGCAGGCGCAATTGGCGGGGCAGGTCGCGGATACAGGCGATATTGGCCTTCAGTCCGGCGGCGGGGGTCGTATCGGGGCCGGTATTCACATCGACCGCGACCAGCGCGCGGGTGGGCTCGATCACCATATGGGCACCGCGCGGCAGGGGGCAGACGGGGCGCAGCAGGGCATCGATGGCGTCGGCCACGTTGTGGCGCGCGAAACTGCCGGGCGCGTCGTCCAGCGTGTCGGGCGTGGGCCAGTCGCGCCATGCCGCCAGATGGGGGGCAGGCGCGTCCAGCAGCCGCTCGGGAGCGCCGGTCAGGTCTGCCAGCATACGTTCGGCCAGGTCGCGCAGCTGGGCGATATCCTGCGTGATGGCGTCCTCCTCCGCCCCCTCGCAGGCGGAGCGCAGGATCAGCCCGAGCCCTTCATCCGCCCCGGCCATGCCCGCGCGCGCCAGCCGATCCAGCGTGGCGCGCGTGTCCTCATCCCGGATGCTGCGCGAGACATTCAGCCCCGGCGCGCCTGGCGTGAGGATCGCGTAGCGGCTTTTCAGCGTCAGGCGCGTGCTCAGCGGCACGGCCTTGCCGGGCTCGGCCAGCCCTGTCACCTGCACCAGCAAGGGCGCGCCGGGGCGCAGACCCTTGGTCTGGCGCAGAAACCCGCTTTCGCCACCGGGCAGATCGACAAAGGCCCCGCCCAGCCCCTTGACCGGACGACCCAGCTTGCCGCGCAGGATCGTCTCTGGCGCGATCACATGATCGGGCAGGGCGATCAGAAATTCCTCCAGCACGCCATCGACCATATGCGCGGCCGCCTCGCGCCCGCGAAACTGGTCCAATGCGATGGTGCTGCCCTTCATGACCAGATGCTCCGCCCTGCGGCCTGCAACAGATGCGCCGTCTCGGCGATGGGCAGACCCATGATCCCGCTATAGCTGCCCGAGATCCAGGGCGCAAAAGCCGCCGCGCGCCCCTGGATGGCGTAGCCGCCGGCCTTGCCCTCCCACTCGCCCGAGGCGAGATAGCCATTCACCTCATCATCCGACAGCCGCTTGAACCGCACGGTCGAGACCTGCGTGCGCGTCCAGTGCCGCGCGCCCCGCCGCAGCGCGACGGCGGTGATGACCTGATGCCGCCGACCCGAGAGCATGTGCAGGAATTCTGCCGCCTCGCCCGCAGTGGCGGGCTTGCCCAGAATACGCCGCCCCAGCGCCACGGTCGTATCGGCGCAGAGCACGATGTCATCAG
>PWWF01000054.1 GCA_003561595.1 Paracoccaceae bacterium
ATCATGCTTCGGGTCGAGATCGAGATGGCGCTGATGGACGGATCGCTGACCGTGGCAGATATCCCTGCAGTCTGGAACGATGCCATGCGCCGGGATCTGGGGCTGGAAGTGCCTGGCGATCACCTGGGCTGCCTGCAGGATGTGCACTGGTCCTCCGGCTATATCGGATCCTTTCCGACCTATACGATCGGTAATCTGACTGCGGCGCAGATCATGGCGCATCTTGAAGCCGCGCGTCCCTCGGTCAGGCGCGATCTGGAAGCGGGCGATACAACGACCTTGCACCAGGCCCTCGGTGACCTTGTCTGGCGTCATGGTCGAACCCGCAGTCGCGCCGAACTTCTGAAAGGTCTGGGCGCCACGCCAAATGACACGCGGGCCTATCTGCAGTATCTGGACAAGAAGTTTGGCCCCGCACGGACCGCGTAAGGCGCTCGACCGGTGCGTTATACCCAAGCGTGACACCATGCCTGCCCGGCAGGGGCAGGGCAGGGGTCACCGTCGCCACAGGGCAACCGCGTGGGGTGGTGGCGTGCTGCGCGCGCTCCCTTTCATGGGCGCCCGAAACAACGCGGCGCCGGCAAGGGACCACAGGACATGACCAAGCGGCAAGGCGCGGCCGATCCCGGTTTGGTCGTGACAGGAAACCTGCGAGGTGCGCTTTTACTGGCGCTGGCTGCAGTTCTGTTCACCGCCGAGTCCATGTTGGTAAGGATCTCTGCGCCAGTGGCGAACGAGGCGCAGATCGTGTTCTTTCGCTCCGTGGCGCAGCTTGTGCTCTCGGCCTTCGTCATCTGGCGCCTGGGTGATATCAGGCGCCTCGCGACGAATCGGCCGATGCTGCATGTTCTCAGGGGTGTGACCAGCCTGTTGACATGGTGGCTTTACTACATCAGCTTTCGCGTGCTTGACCTCGCGCTTGCCACCACGCTGACCTTTACGACGTCGCTCTTTGTCGTGGCGCTGGCCGCGCCGCTTCTGGGCGAACAGGTGGGGCGCGTCCGCTGGATCGCGACAATCGTCGGCTTCGTCGGCATCGGCATCGCTGTTGGACCGTCCGCCGGTGCGTCGGTGGCGGGTGTAACCGTTGGATTACTGGCGGCCGCCGGTGGCGCAGCGATCGTGGTCCTCAATCGCATGCTGAGCCGAACCGAAGACACCGCAACCATCATGATGTGGATAGGCGTCGTGACAACGCTCGGATCGGCGCCTGTCGCATGGTACCTGTGGGAGCCGCTGGGGCTAGGTGATG
Source organism: Paracoccaceae bacterium (assembly GCA_003561595.1). Taxonomy (GTDB): domain Bacteria; phylum Pseudomonadota; class Alphaproteobacteria; order Rhodobacterales; family Rhodobacteraceae; genus Roseinatronobacter. The sequence goes on from PWWF01000054.1 coordinate 1,253, forward strand.
CCGCTGTCGTTGCCGCGACAGGGCTTCTGGGCGCACTGGGCATGTGGTTGACAATCGAGGCTTATCGCGTCGGCGAGGCGAGCGCCCTTGCGCCAGTGCCATATCTGCGTTTCGTTATAGCTGCGGTTATCGGCGTGGTGTTTTTCGGCGAAACGCTCGGCCCGGCGCTTCTGTTGGGCGCGGCGCTGGTGGTGATCGCCTCGCTTCTGACTGTTCGCCACGAGATGCGCCGAGGCCTTGCCGCACCGCATCGTTGACGCGTGACATGCAGGAAAAAGCCGTCACCTGCATGTGTATCCTTATGCCTGCCATGGAAAGCGACCGATACGGCGCGTTTCATCCACACAGGTCATCGTATCAGATGCCAACAGGCTGGGGGACTCCGATCTGTCAGTTCAAAACCGTCTGATTGTTGATTCTAGAACTGCTGCGATGCCCTTTCCGTTGCTCGGATCATTCGCTGACCGAGATCGCCTTGGATGGCGCGCTCCGGATGCTGGCCGCTGCGCTGCGGGCCGAAGCCTTAGCCGCTTGCCCCTGTCGGACGATGCTCTAAGTGACTTCAGGGTGAAAACCTCTGCGGGTCAGGGCAGAACAGGGCTATTGACGCATTGGGACAAGTGGAACTGAAATCGATTCACAAGTCATTCGGGCCGACCGCAGTGCTGGATGACATTAACCTGAAAATTGCTGACAAGGAATTCGTGGTGGTTGTCGGGCCGTCGGGTTGCGGCAAATCCACATTGCTGCGCGTCGTCGCCGGTCTGGAAGAGGCGAGCTCTGGCGCGCTGCTGTTTGACGGGCGCGCGGTGAATGCACTGTCGCCGGGCGAGCGCAATGTGGCGATGGTGTTTCAGAATTATGCGCTTTACCCGCATCTGAGCGTCGCGACGAATATCGGTTTCGGGCTGCGCCGCGCGGCCATGTCGCGGCGCGAAAAGCGCGAGGCCGTGGAACGGACGGCGCGATTGCTGGAAATCGAACCGTTGCTGAAACGACGCCCCGGCGCATTGTCGGGCGGGCAGCGCCAGCGTGTGGCCATGGGCCGTGCGATCATCCGCAATCCGGCCGTGTTTCTTTTTGATGAACCCTTGTCAAATCTGGATGCCCGCCTGCGCATGCAGATGCGCAGCGAGATCCGCGGGCTGCATAGCAAGCTGCCGACAACCACGCTCTATGTCACGCATGACCAGGTTGAGGCGATGACCATGGCCGATCGCGTTGTGGTCATGAACGCGGGCCGGATCGAACAGATCGGCACCCCGTCCCAGATTTATGACACACCGCGCACGACATTCGTTGCGCGTTTCATGGGCATGCCGTCGATGAACATGATTTCCGCGCGCTATGACGGCGATGCGCTGGTCCTGCCCGACGCACGCGTGCCGGTGCCTGCGGACTGGCCCGAACGGCTCGGCCCCTGGGTCGGGCGCGCGTTGTTGCTGGGTTTGCGCCCCGAACATCTGAGCCTGCGTGCCAGCCCCGGCGGCGTGCCCGCGACAGTGGATCTGACAGAGCCGACAGGCAGCGAAACGCTGGTCTATCTGCATCATGGCGACACGCGGCTGGCGGCCCGCACGCCGCCCGATACCCGCCTGCGCCGGGGCGATCAGGTGCATCTTGACCTGCGGCTGGATCGCGCCACCCTGTTTGACCCGGATACCGCTTTGGCACTGCCCACGCTGCCCGCCGACCCCAGCAAGACAGGAGAGACTGTATGAACATCACCCGCCCATCGCTTTTCGCCGCCCTGATGGCCACGGCCCTGCCATCCGTGGTGCAGGCCGAGGACATGATCACCCGCAACCGGGTCGGCCCGGCCGATGCCGAAAATGCGCTGACCTTCCGCCTGACAGCCTTTGACCTCTACAGCGCGGATGAGGCGACGGCCGAGGCGTTTGGTGAGTTGTTCACGGATTTCATCCTCGATAATCCCGGCTGGCGGATTGACACGCAGTTGCAGACCGGGGCCATCGCGCAGGAACAGGCCCGGATAATCGAACAGTCCCGCGCCGGGCGCGGCCCCGACTGCGCGATGATCGACAGCTCGCAACTCGCGACCTTCAAGGAGGCCGGGCTGCTGGCCCCCATGACGCCCTTCTTCAGCGATGAAGAGATTGACGATCTTTTCCCCTTCGTCCGCGAGGGTGTGACGGATGAAAACGGCGATATCGTCGCCTGGTGGTGGTTTACCGATCTGCGCGTGCTCTACCGCGATGTGACGCAGGTGCCCGATGCGCCCGAGACCTGGGCCGAGATGCAGGAGGCTGCGCAAAGCGTTGCCGATACGGGGCTGGAAGGCATCCTGTTCAATGCCGGGCGGGATGAGGCGTCCGCCTTTGACTGGCTGGCGCATTTCTGGGCACAGGGCGGCGAGTTGGTCGATGAGGACGGGCGGCCCGTGTTCTTCGAAGGCGATAACCGCGAGAAATTCCTGCGCGCCGTACAGGTCTATGCCGATCTGGTCGAAAGCGGCGCGGCCCCGGCCCGCGTGACGGCACTTGCCAGCTATGATGATCTGCTGGCCTCGGCTGCGGCGGGCAGCACGGGCATGTTCATCGGCGGCAACTGGATGTATGCGCAGATCCAGAATACCATGCCCGAAGATCAGGCGGCGAACTGGGCCGTATCCGCGCTGCCCGGACCCAGTGCAGATGAACGCGCCACCGGCACTGGCGGTTGGGCGATTGCTGCCCTCAGCGACGATCCCGAAAAGGTCGAGATCTGTGCCGGTATCGCGCGGCTCTATGCCGGGCCGGGCAATGCGTTCCAGCGCCTGCTGCCCACCTCTGCCGCGCTTTACCAGGAATATGAGGAATTCGCAGGGGCTGAATTCGAGGTCTTTGCCAACGCACTGGAGGATGGGCAGGCACGGCCCGGCGTTCCGATCTATCCCGAGATCTCGAATCAGATCCAGATTCTGCTGGGCAATGTCCTGTCAGGATCCGCGACCCCCGAAGAGGCGCTGGACGCGGCCGCCGCCGAGGTGATGGACGCCTTCGAGCGGCTCTGAAAGGCGCGGTCCATTGGCAGACCAGTCCGCGCATCCGGCAAAAGACCCGCTGGCGCGCATAGCCGCGCCAGCTATCACGAGTGCCGACGCGACCCCGGTGCGCCAACGGCGCGCGGGCGCTGCTGCCCGCATTCTGTCCGGGCCGCTGCCGTGGCTTCTGCCCGCCCTGGGGGTGCTGGGGCTGTTCTATCTCTATCCGATCTTCGAGGCGGTGCGTCTGGCCTTCACCGATGCGCGGCTGTTCGACACTGAAACGCAACTCTCCATGCGCTCGATCAGCAGCATGGTGGGCAGTTCCACCCTGGGGGTGATCTTGCGCAACACGCTGACCTATACTGTCGCCAGCGTGGTGGGGCAGATCGCGCTGGGGCTTGCGATTGCACTTCTTGTCATGCGTGCCGAGCGTGCACGGCTGCGTGGAACCCTGGCGTTGCGGACGATCGTGCTCGCAGCCTGGGTGATCCCGGCGATCGCCAATGGCATTATCTGGCAGCTTCTGTTCTCCGAGGCGCCATTCGGTGCGATCAACTCTGCCTTGCGACTGATGGGCGTGGCGCCTGTGGCGTGGCTGTCCGACCCGTCCAATGCCATGACCTCTGCGGTGATCGCGACGATCTGGCAGGGCACGGCCTATTCCATGATCCTGCTTTATGCCGCACTCAAGACCATCGACCCCGCGCTTTACGAGGCTGCGGCCATCGACAATGCCCGGCCGTGGGAGCGGTTCTGGTTCATCACCCTGCCGCATCTGCGCGCTGCGCTGGTGGTGAATGCGATCCTGATCCTGATCATGACGTTGAACATGTTCGACACGATCCTCGCGCTGACGGGGGGCGGGCCAGGCAGGGCGACCGAGATCCTGTCGCTTTACGCCTATGGCACGGTGTTCCAGAATTTCGAACTGGGGCGCGGGGCCGCGCTGTCGATGCTGCTGCTGGTCATCTCGCTGGGGCTGACGGTGGTGCTGATCGCGCTTCTGCCACGGGATCGGCGCTGATGGTGCGCAGCCGGGCAGAACGCGTGGCCGACTGGGCCGTCTATGCCGCGATGCTGGTTCTGGCGCTGGCGTTCTTGCTGCCTGTTCTGTGGCTCGCTTCGCTATCGGTGCGGACGCAAGCGGAAGTGTTCCTGGGAGCCGCGCGCTTCATCCCGGAGGCACCGACGCTTGATAATTTCGTCCGCGTTCTGCGCGACGGGGGCTTTCAGTCCTACATCTGGAACACGGTCAAGCTGGCATCCCTTGGGGCCGCGGGCGCCGTGGCGCTGGCCGCCCCCGCCGCCTACGCACTCTCGCGCATGGCGTTTCGCGGCAAGGGACCGTTGATGCTGGGCATTCTCTCGGTGCAGATGGTCTCGGGGCTGGTGGTGCTGATCCCGCTTTACCGGTTCATGGACCGGCTGGGGCTGCTGGAATCGCATTTTGGCACGACGCTTCTGTATATCGCAGCCGGAATACCCGTGACGATCTGGCTCTTGAAGGTCAGCTTCGACGCCGTGCCCCGCAGTCTGGACGATGCGGCCGCCATAGATGGGCTGTCGCGCGTCGAATCCTTTGTGCTGATTACCCTGCCGCTGGCCCTGCCGGGGCTGATTTCGGCCTTTATCCTGAACCTGATCCTGAACTGGTCGCAGTTCCTGATTCCCTTCATCATGCTCAGCGCGGATGACAAATGGCCCATATCGGTGGCGATTTTCCGCTTCGCAGGTTCGACCAGCGCGGCCACGACGCAACTGCTGGCGGCGGCCTGCCTGCTGGCGATCCTGCCGGCGCTGGCGATCTTCGTGATCCTGCAGCGCTACATCCTGGCGGCCCTGACAGCGGGTGCGGTGAAGGAGTGAACGGCCCCTTCGGCGCGCAGCGGCATGGCGGCAGACGGTTGCGTGGTGTTTTTGCGCAGGCGCCCCAAGGGTTCGGCGATATTGGTGCGCGATGCCTCTGCATGATCCGGCTCAGGGACGGAAAGGAGCGCCACGCCTGCCCAGGCAGACGCGGCCCGGCGTTGCCGGTGTGCGGAGCATTTGGCCAGGTGATGCGCCCTGCTGAAGCCTTTCATCTTCACCCGAAACCCAACAGGTTTGAACGGGTCACCCGTATCCGGATGGAAATCGCCGCGCCTCCCTTTCCATGGTTTGATGTGAACCCGAATGACCAACCCGGCGCCTGCCTGTTGGTGAACGGCTGATGATGCGCAATTCGCATCACAAAAGAGGGTCCACACTGTCATGCTCGAACCTGTCTGTCGTGCCAGACGACCACAGCCCCAACGCTCTGCCCCAACTCTCTGCCCATGACGCGAAAGCCTTGCAATATTCCAGGCGCAGCACGGTGATCGCATCGGATGCCGGGACTGAACATCTGTCCCCGTGCAAGCCCCGCTGTGATCGGGCTTTGACGTGACGATGATCAACGCTGTCGGGTATAGAGGACTGCCATGCTGTCATGCAGTGTCAGCGGACCGCCCAGATAGTCCGGCCCGATCGACGGCGTGCGCAGCGCGACCTGCCAGCCGCCCCCGTCCAGACCGGGAATCGGCAGGCCGGTGGGGTCAATTTCCATAAGTGGCTTGCCTTCCAGATGGGCGATCATGAAAACCTGTTCGCCATCCGGCCCGTGGCGCAGGCAGCGAAAGGCCACAGTCCCATCCGTGGGTGTGTGATAGTCGAACACATCATCCGGCCCGTGATTGTCACGCAGCCAAGGACGTGCGGCACGGAATTCGCGCAGGCCCAGCATGTAGCTTGTATGCGCCTCGCCCAGACGGTCCGTATAATTTGCGACATTGCAGTAATCATGCATGTCATCCATCCACGCCCGCGCCACCTGCTTCAGCACGCCTGCATCATAGGGCGCGGGCCCATCCAGCGGCGGATCGACCGCATTCAGAAGAGTTGCCATCACATCCAGGTCGTATTCCGTGGCCTCTACCAGAGCGGGCAGCATCACGAAAAACCTGCTCAGCATTTCACGATCTTCGAACCCGAGTTCTTTCATGCGGCGGAAATTGCCCGGCTCGGAATAGGTATAGGCATCCACCTGCCAGTTTAGCGAAATCGCTTCTTCGGCCACGACCTTGACGCCGTATTGGTCATCCTGATTGCGGATGAATCCCCAGCTTGCCCGCGCCATCGCGTTCAGGAAATCCATCGGCACACCGGGAAAGGCCACATAGGTCAGCATCTGCGCGGCCGGGTGGTCATAGGCCTTGTCGAGGATTTCCATCCGTGTGTCGCCCAGCCGCGTGTTGATGTTCAGCTTGGGGTTGATCTGCGTGCCCCGGCGAAGCGTGTCATGATTGGCGCAGCCCGAAATCCAGTTGGAGCCATTGCGCAAAATCTCCTGTATCCGCCAGAACTTGGACAGCCAGAACGTATACAGGAACGGGGTGTTATGCGCGAAGGTCAGCGGCCCCCACTGAAACACATCATCATCGCGCTGGTTCTCGATCACGGCGCGGTAGTCGGAACTCAGCTCCCAATCCTCATCGGGCCAGGGGCGGCCATCCTCGAACACGAACCAGGGACGGTATTGCCGCCCTGCGACCTCTTGCACGACATCGGCCATTTCCTGCAGATACTCGTCATCATGGCGCAGCATCTGGGCATCGGCATCCCACCACTTGAAATCCTGCGCCCCATCCACGCGCACCCCATCCGCGCCGAAATTCACCTTGCGCCGCTGCATTTCCAACAGGATCGCGCGCACAACCGGATTGCGGTAATTCAGGTTCTGGCCGTACATGTTGGGGCCAGCGAAATAATGGTGGCTCAGGCCCCGCAGCCCCTGATTGTCGCTATGGCCGAACACCACATCCAGGATCAGCTTCTTCGGCGCGCCGGGGAAGTTGTGCAGCGCCGCGGCCAGATCGACCAGCTCATCAGGGCGGTCGGATTCCAGCAGTGACGGATTGATCGCGGCCATGCCGGTGATGACGACATCGTAGCCCCAGTTGGTCGTGTCGGGGCGGCGGATATCGACAACCAGCCGGTCGCCCTGATCCTCCAGTTCGGTCCAGAAATCTGGGCCCGCCTCATAGACGGTGGTCGGCTCCACCGGCAGAAGCTGCACGGCATCATAGCCCATGAAGATCAGGTCAGCCGGTTCCAGCTCTGCCCCGAGGCGCACACGCTCGGCGAGTGTGTTGAAATGGCGGGTCAGACCGGCAAGGCTCATGCTGGCGGTGGCAGTCGGCACATGGATCTGCAGAATATTCGTGGGCGGGCCGAATTTATGCACCTCGCCCTCGGGCAGGGCGGCGAAATATTCCTTGTCGGCACGCGCGGCCTGCATCGTGGCCACGTCATAGTATTCCGCCGGGGCAAAGGGGCCGAAGGGCACCGAGGCCGACAGTGGGTCAAAGCTGCGGTGCCACGTGTTGTCTGCATCGCGCCAGACCAGCGAATAGAAGCTGCCCACCCGGTCACGCGTGCCTGCCTGCATGCCGTCGATTGCCGTGAAGCACCATGCATCGATCCGCGACACCGGCACCAGCGTGCGGCGGAAGGTCAGGCTTTGGCGCGACCGCGACAGCGCCACCTCCTCCTCGGCATCCAGAACCTCGACGAAGATATCCCCTTCCGAGACGCGATGTTCCAGCAATTCAGGCGCCCAGAACATGACTTCGCAGATATCCCCGTTGCGATGCGCCCCCAGCCTGCGCGCGATGGTGCGCGCCGTGTCGAAAGAGGATTGTCCGCTTTGCAGGATTGTGTTGGCCCAGTCTTCAAGCGCGGCAGTTGCATCGGTGTTCTGCAGCACGGCGGCCGGGTTAACGGGGTCATCCATGGGCAGCACTCCTGTCTCGAATCATGGTCATGTTAGGGTCTAGATGATCACGGCGCGCGCAAATTGTCATTGCACATGGTCTTAATGGCAATGCATTGGCTGTGGTGACGACGCTGCAGTAACCCCCGTGGGCAAGTGCCGGTCGCACCCCCCACTTAAATTCTGCCAGATTGTAACCTATGTCCTGACATATCAGGAGGTGCGCAATGATGAAACAAACATCCAGACTCCCGCCAATCGATGAAACGCGCGCGGCCCTTATCAAAGGACACGGTGCGAGGATCACCCCGCTAGAGCCAATAGGCGCGCAAGTCTCGGGGTTGGACCTGACCGCTCGTGACGCACCGCCGCCCGAGGTTGTTACTGCGCTTGAATATGAGATGGCGCTGCGCGGCTTTCTTGTCTTCAGGAACGAAACCGAACTTTCGCCCGACGATTTCCTGCGCGCGAGTTGTCTGTTCGGCGGGCGCGAGTTGCACAGCACCCATGGCGTTCACCCGCAAACACCGGGCGGCAATCCGCATATCTTCCGGCTGTCAAATGACGAACGCCACGGCATCCCGGATGTCGGGCCGCAATGGCACAATGACGGCAGCTTCCTGCCCGCAACCTTCTCGCATTCGGGCTATCACATCATCCGCCCGGCCGAAAACGGCGGCGGCACGCATTTCGCCCATCAGGGCCTTGCCTATCAAGCGCTGCCAGAGGACATCAAGGAACGCTGGCAGCGGCTATCCTCGGTCAATTCAGCCTCGGGCGTGGTGCATCCTCTGGTGCATGAACACCCGGTAACCGGGCAGAAATGCATCTGGCTGCATCTGGGCATGACCGGCGCGGTTCTGGAAAAACTGCCCGATCAGGATGGGTTCCGCCTGCTGCAGGCCGATGAACTCAAGGCGTTGTGTCATGCGTATAACGACATTCTCGATGCCGGGCTGACAGATGGTTATGCCGTTGCCTTTGAATACAGCGAAAATGATTGTGTCGTCATCGACAATCTGGCCGTGGCGCACCGCGCCTCGCCCGAGGCGCATATGCCGGTCGCGCAGCAGGGCCTGCGGATCATGCATCGCAGCACGGTCAGGGGCGTGCAGGACCTTGCCCCCGGTTTCGACCTGCCGCAGCACGTTCCCATCGACGGGCCCAACCCGATAGGAGAGGGCGTCTGGCAAGGCGGCGGGGTCGGGTTCCGCTGGGATGACGGCATCAGGATGCGGAACTAGATATCCCTGTAACGCCCAACCCCGGAATGGAGAGCAATCGGATGAGCGGACCCTTGCAGGGATATCGGGTCATTGACCTGACCACAATGATTTCAGGGCCGCTGGCCACAATGACGCTGGCCGATCAGGGCGCCGAGGTCATCAAGATCGAGCATCCCGAGGGCGGCGATCTCAGCCGCCGGGTCGCCGGGCGGCGCGGTGGTTTCGCGGCGGCCTATCTCAACAACAATCGCGGCAAGAAATCGGCCACGCTGAACCTGAAGGATCCGCGCGGGATCGAGGCTGTGTTGAAGCTCTGCGAAAGCGCGGATGTCTTCGTCCAGAACTTCCGCCCCGGCGTGATCGACCGGCTGGGGCTGGGCGAGGCGGCGGTGCGCGCGGCCCGGCCCGATATCATTTACACCTCCATCGCGGGTTTCGGGTTCGAAGGGGAATGGGCGGGCAAGCCCGTCTATGACCCGCTGATCCAGGCGCTGTCGGGTCTGGCCAGCGTGCAGGGCGGCGGAGGGCGGCCGCGCTTAGTCCGCACCATCCTGCCCGACAAGCTGACCGGCATCCAGACCGCGCAGGCGATCACCGCAGCACTTCTGGCGCGCGCCCGCACGGGCGAGGGCAGCCATGTGCGCATCTCCATGCTAGATACGGTGCTGGCCTTTCTGTGGAGTTCGGACATGGCGGGCCATACCTTCGTGGGCGTCGAGGACGCCCCCGAACAGGGCACAGAGGCACAGAGCTTTGTCGAACTGATCTACCAGACCGCCGATGGCTGGATGGCGGTTTCGGCGCATACCGACAGCACATGGAAGGGGCTTGCGGCGGCCATGAACCGCCCCGACTGGCTGACGGACCCGCGCTTCGCCACCGTCGCCGCGCGCGAGGAGAACAAGTCCGCCCGGCTGGAACTGACGCAAGAAGAGCTGCTCAAGGACACGACGGCGAACTGGATGGACCGCCTCAGCGCCGAGGATGTGCCCTGCGCCCCGGTGCTGACCCGCGATCAGGTCTATCGCCACCCACAGGTTGCGGCCAATGGCATCATGCTCGAACAGGACCACCCGCAGGCCGGGCGCATCCGCCAGACCCGCACCCCGGCGCGATTCTCTGCCACGACGCCGGGCGCCCCCGGCCCTGCGCGACGTCTGGGTGAAGATACCCGCGATGTGCTGGCGCAGGCGGGTTATGATGCCCCGGCAATCGACCGGCTGATCGCCGATGGTATCGCCACCGACGCCCAGGACATGCCCGAATGATCGACCTCTACTACGCCCCCACGCCCAACGGCTGGAAAGCCGCCATCATGCTCGAGGAAACGGGGCTGGATTATCGCCCGTTGCTGATGCGGCTGAGCGCGGGCGACCAGTTCGCGCCCGAGTTCCTCAAGATCAGCCCCAACGCCAGGATCCCCGCCATCGTCGATCACGCGCCGGGGGCGGGCTGGGGCGACGCGCCCGTTACCGTCTTCGAATCCGGCGCGGTGCTGCTGTATCTCGCTGACAAGACCGGACAGTTCGCGCCACCGGCCAGCGATCTGTGCGCGCGCAAGGAATTGATGGAGTGGCTGTTCTGGCAAGTGGGCAATCAGGGGCCGATGGGTGGGCAACTCAGTCATTTCCGCAACTACGCGCCCGAGGGCGAACGCGATTACGGGTTCAAGCGATACCTGGGCGAATACGACCGCAATCTTGGTGTGCTCGAGAACCGGCTGGAGCGGCGGGATTACATCCTTGGCGATTATTCCATCGCCGACATGCTGGCCTTTCCCTGGGCCTTCATTGCCAAACCGCTGGGCGCCGCGCTCGACGCGTTCCCCCGCGTCGCCGACTGGCGCGCGCGGATCAAGGCGCGCCCGGCAGTGCAGCGCGCGATCGACCTGCACAAGTCCGACCAGAACCGCGGCCAGCACCGGGCCGACAACAACGCGGTTCTGTTCAACCAGTCCGCAGCATCGCTCAGGTCCGGGGCGAAGGGCACGGAGACATAGGTCATGGCGAAAACGCGCACAGGTCCTGCCCCGCAGCACGGCCCGGCGAACACAGCGGCAGACGAAAGCCGGTGACATGTTCATGTGAGTTTTGTAGCATCAAGACGTGTCTTGTTCGCCGCTACCCATGGATATGTCATCACGCCCGGATCTGCCCGGTCCTGACGCCTGCGTCTGCCGGTCTCGGGGTTTGCGTGCGTATCGCGGATGAATCTGCGCGCGCTCCAGTTGTTCCGCGAGATCGTGCTGTCGGGGTCGCTCAGCGCGGCGGCGCGGCGGATGAACACCTCGAGTTCCGCGGCCAGCCGCCTGATCGTCCTGCTGGAACACGAACTGAACCTGACCCTGTTCTCACGCGCCAACCGGCAATTGCTGCTGACCGAGGATGGCGATATCTTCTACCGCTCGATCATGCACACGCTGGACGGGCTGGAAGAAATCCCCGTTCTGGCCGCCGATATCGGACGGCGCGCGCGCGAATGGCTGTCGGTGGTCACAGCGGCACCGCTGGCCAGCGGCATGGTCAGTCCGGCGCTGGCCCGGCTGAAGGCGGAAGGTCTGGATTTCCGCTGCAGCGTCAGCGTTGAGACCCGTTTTGATATCGAAAGCAAGGTCGCGGCGCGCAGCTACAATCTGGGCCTGATCTCGTTGCCGCTGGAAAACTCTATCATCCCGCTGCAGCCTGTTCCGATCCTGAAATCGCGTATCGGGGTGCTGCTGCCAAGGGCTCATCGGCTGGCCGCGCAGGAGGCCATATCGCTGTCAGATCTGACGGGCGAGGCGATGATCGGGCTGCGCCCGGGCCAGCGCTGGCGGGACCGGGCGGATGAGTTGCTGGGCGCGACCGGGGTGCAGCCGCAATTCTGGATCGAGACCAACGCCACGCCGCTGGTCGTCAATATGGTGCGCGCGGGGCTGGGGGTGACGCTGATAGATCGTATCTGCGCGGGCGACCTGCATGGTGACGCCGACAGCGCGGTGCTGCGCCCGCTGGCCGATACGCATTGGCTGACCTATGCCAGCCTGCATCCGACCGGCGCACGCAGCGGCCTGTCAGAACGGTTTCTGGATGCGCTGGCCGCCGCAATCGAGGATCAGCGCGCCGCCGACCCGGCCTGTGCCAGCGATCTTGAAGTGTTGTGACGCCCGGATGCTTCCGCGGCCTGCGCGCGGAGGTCTTTGGCCAGGGTTGCGGCCATCGCCGCGCCCGCATGCGCGATATGCGTGCTTTCGCCAGTGTAGCTTGTGGCATCCAGCGCGGCGCGGGCCTCGGGCAGGCTGATGCGCCCGTCCAGGTCGGGCAGGGCGGCGACGCGGGCCGCGATCCGGTCGATATCGGCGCCGGGCTCGGCCAGCATCTCGTGCAGCAGGTCATGCGCGCGCAGGTGCCCCAGACAGGGCGCCATCAGCATCATCAGCCGTTCCGACGCCGTATGCGCCCCCGAGCGCGCGAGGTTTTCAGCCATGCGTTCGGGGACGGGTGCGATCTTGCCGGTCAGATCGCCAAAGGCGCGGGCCAGCGTCCAGGCCAGCGGCACGGCACGGTCCAATGTGCGCACCATCAGGTGATTGGCGGCTGAATCGCCTTCATTCGCGGTCAGCGTTGCTTCCATCCCCGGCACAACGGCTGCGCGCAGATCGGCCGCCTTGGCGATCACATGCACGACCAGCTTGGGGTTGACCTTGTGGGGCATCGTGGAAGAGCCGACGACATTGCTGCCCAGCGTCTCTGAAATCTCGCCGATTTCCTCGGTCATCAGGCGGTAGAGCTCGCGGGCGATACGCTCGATACTCATGGCCAGCAGGCCGGTTGCGGTGATGTAATCTGCAAACAGATCATTCACGGCGCGGCCCGGTACCAGCATCACCCCCAGCCCCAGCCGGGCGGCCATGCGGCGATTGATCTCCTGCCCCTGACCGTCAAAGGCGTGCATGGCCCCGACCGCGCCCCCAAAGGGCAACACGAAGACGCGCGACTCCATCGCCTGCAGCCGTTCAGTCGCGCGGGCCAGTTCCTCGATCCAGCCGGCCACCTTGAAGCCGAAGCTGACGGGCAGCGCATGGCGCCGGTTGGTGCGTGCGATCATGGGCGTTTCGGCATGGCTGGCCGCCATGGTGCCCAGCCGCTCGAACGCATCGGCCAGATGGGCGCGGATATGGCCAAGGGCGCGCCGCATCAGCAACAGACGGCCCGTCTGCATCACGTTCTGGGTGGTTCCGCCCCAATGCACATAATCGCCCGCCTTGCCCGCCCGTTCCGACACCACCCGCGTCAACGCATGGATGGGGGCCATGGTGCGGGCAGCCTCTGCCTCCAGCCGGTCCAGGCCCAGCGTGTCCACATCGGCCACCTGTGCGATGCCATCGGCGGCCCAGTCGGGGATGATGCCCAGTTCGGCCTGCGCCTCGGCCAGCGCAACCTCGACATCCAGCCAGGCTTGCCAGAGGCTTGCGGGGTCAAACAGGGCTTCGGGCCGGGCGCTCATGTCATTTGCGCGTTGCGTCATCAGGTTCCTGCCTTGTCCATTATTTCGGCATCGAAGCGGGGGGCGGCATCAAGCAGCGCGCGGGTATAGGGGTCGCGCGGGGCGCCCAGCACCTGCGCGGCAGGTCCTTCCTCGACCATGCGGCCCTGCAACAGCACGACGACCCGCTGCGCCAGTTGATGCACCACGGCCATATCATGTGTGATGATCAGCGTGGTCAGGCCGAATTCGGCCTGCAGATCGGCCAGAAGGTTCAGGATCTGCGCCTGCACCGACACATCCAGCGCCGAGGTCGGCTCATCGCAGACCAGCACTTCGGGGCGGTTGACCATGGCGCGTGCGATAGCCACGCGCTGGCGCTGCCCGCCCGACAGGTGCAGCGGATAGCTGTGCAACAGCCGCACGGGCAGGCGCACCACCTCCATCATCTCTTGCGCGCGGCGCATCCGATCCTCGGCGCCCACGCCGCGCAGATGCAGCGGACGGGCGATGATCTCGGCCACTGTCCGGCGCGGGTTCAGCGAGGAATAGGGGTCCTGAAAGATCGGCTGCACCAGCCGGGCACGCTGTGTGTCGGGCATCCCGGCGATGTCCTGTCCCTGCAGCCGGACGCGACCCGCACTCGCCTCGGTCAGGCCAAGGATGATGCGCGCCAGCGTGGACTTGCCGGACCCGCTTTCGCCCACCAGCGCCACGGTCTCGCCCCGCCGCACGGTAAGCGAGACATCATCGACCGCGCGGATCTCTTTCTTCGGTCCGAACAGGCCTTCCTTGATGTGGTAGATCTTGGTGATGTCTTCGGCCTCGATCATCGGGGTGCCGGATGCATCGGCCTTGGCGTCTGGCAAGGCGCGCGCCTCTGCCGCTTTTCCGCGCGCGCCATCGGGCAGGATGCAGCGCGCCCAGTGCCCGTCCGTGCCGGTCTGCCGGGGCGGGCGGGCCGTCGTGCATTCAGGTTGCGCCAATGCGCAGCGGGGGGCAAAGACGCAGGCCCGGGGCGGGGCCATC
>PWWF01000098.1 GCA_003561595.1 Paracoccaceae bacterium
GCTTCGGCGATGTCATCCCAGGTGGGTTCCTCGGGCATTTCCAGCCCGGCGGCTTCCATCAGGTCGGTGCGATACATCACCATCGAGCTTTCGCCGTAGAAGGGCGCGGCATACAAGCTGTCCTCGAACGACAGACCGGCGCGCATGGCCGGCAGGATGTCATCGACATCATATTCCTCGGGCAAACCGTCGAGCGAGACCAGCCAGCCGCGCTCCGCCCAGATCGGGGCCTCATACATGCCGATGGTCATGATATCGAACTGGCCACCGCTGGTCGCGATGTCCTGTGTCACGCGCTGGCGCAGGATATTTTCCTCCAGGATCACCCATTCCAGCTCGATTCCGGTTGCTTCGGTGAACTCGCTGCTAAGCCCCTGCATCCGGATCATGTCGCCGTTATTGACGGTCGCGATGGTCAGCGACTCGGCAAATGCGCCCGACGCCGCGACCAGAGCCAGCGCCGTTGCAGTGGCGAATGACTTTCCGATTTCCATCTGATTCCTCCCTGAACGATGTAACGGTGGCGGAAGGCAAACAGAAAGGTATCTCGCGGTCAACAAAATTTTTACGCGCGATAAGTTTATGCCGAACTTCGCAGGACCAGCTTGGTGGCAAACAGGGTTTCCTGACGGTCGCCATCGGGGGCGCCATTCTCGATCATGTCGAACAGGATCTCGACCGCGCGGTTGGAAACGGAATCATAATCATGCGCCACAGTGGTCAGCGGCGGGCAGGAAAACCGCGCGAAGGGATGATCGTCATGCGACATCACGCGCAGCGCATGGTCCTTGACATATCCGACCGTCATGCCCTTCTCGTAACACGCGGTCAGAAAGCCCAGCGCCAGGCGGTCATTGCTGCACAGGATCGTGTCGGTCTTCAGGCTGTTGCTCTCAATGGCCTTGATCCCGCCTTCATAGCCGATGCGCTCGAATTCCCAGCCCTCGCCCTGGACCTTGATGATCTCGGGCGTCAGGCCAAGCCGCTCCATCGTTGCGATATAGGCGATGCGGCGCTTGTTGGCGTTGGGGTTGACAGGGCTGCGCATCTCGAAAAACACCGGGGGCGACCCGGTCCGCGCCAGGTATTCCACGCTTTGCGATACAAAATCATGATTGTCAGAGCCGACAAAAACCTTGCCCACCCCATCGATATTACTGTCGAACAACACTGTCGGGACATTGGCGCAGAACTGTTCGACCGCCGCACGGTCGGATGCGCGCCCTAGCGGGGCCAGCAACACGCCCGCCGGTTTCAGCACGCGCAGACTGTCCAGGATGTCATTCTCCAGCCGTTGCTGACCATGTGAAGAGAACAGCATGGGCCAGAACCCGGCATCGATGCAGCGCCGCTCGATCTTGCGCGCGATCTCGGCAAAATACGGGTCGGCCAGATAGGGCACCACGACCCCGAGGATCTTGGTCAGCTTGCGATTCTGATTTACCGCAAAGATATTCGGGCGGTAATCATACTGCTCCAGCGCTGTCTCGATCCGCTCACGGGTCTTTGGCCGCACGCTTTCGGGGTCCTGAAAATACTTGGACACCGTAGGCCGTGAAATGCCGCTGAGAGCGGCAAATTCTTCCATATTCCTGATCTTGGGCGCAGTCATCCGAACAGATCCATTTCTGCGCAGGTCCTTCCAGAGTTTTTCAACATCAAATCAGAATCTTGCCGCGCGTCAAGTAGAAACCAGCTTTCGGAAACTTGCGGTCATGCAGAAACACACTGGATGCCCGCAATCCGCTTCACGGCACCCTATCTGACAGAGGTCCGCCGATCCCCGTGCAGCGCAACCACCGTGTCGCTGTGCAGGACAACCTGATTGCGGCCATTCAGCTTGGCCTGATACAGCGCCTTGTCCGCGCGTTTTATCCAGTCCCCAACCGACGCGACGGACTCGTGCAGCGGCGCAAGTCCGATGCTGATTGTCACGCGCTCCGGCGCGATCTCTGGCACCGCACCCGCCGCGACATTCTCGCGAATCCGGTTGGCGAGCGCGCAGGCCTCCTGCTCGGATACGTTGTGCAACAGGATCGCGAATTCCTCGCCACCATAGCGCCCGATCTGATCGCCCTTGCGCAGGCCGTCCTGCATGACACGGGCGACATGACGCAGGCTGGCATCCCCGGCCTGATGGCCGAACGTGTCATTGATGCGCTTGAACAGGTCGATATCGACCATCAGCAACACTGAATCCCGCTCCGGGCACTCGAACGCCGACGCAAGGCATTGTTCCAGCCCGGCGCGCGACAATGTTCCGGTCAGCGCGTCCTTGCGCGACACAAGGCGCAATTCCATCTGCGACACGACCAGCTTTGCGAAACTGCGCAGCACATCGACATCCTTTTCGGTAAAGCTGCGCGCCTCTTGCCCCATGACGCAAAGCGACCCGACATTATAGCCATCGGGCGATTGCAGGGGCACGCCCAGATAGCAGCGCAGCCCGGGCGGTTGGGTCACAAGCGGATTTTCCGCAAAACGGTGGTCGCGCGTCGTGTCATTGACCATCAGCGGCTCGGGGCTGCGGATGGTGTAATCACAAAAGGCGATTTCGCGGGGCGTCTCGGTCGCATCGACCCCGCTGATCGCCTTGAACCATTGCCGGTCACTATCGATCAGCGAGATCGCGACAATGGGCGCGCCCAGCACGTCCTTGACCAGTTGGATGATGTCATCAAACTCGACCTCGGGCACAGTATCGAGGATCTGATATCGCTTGACTGCCGCCAGACGCGCTGTCTCGTCATCGGTTTTCAGCTTTGACGTGAATGTCATTGGTCAGTCTCCGCGTCTATCGCATCGATCAGTTTCTTTTCGTAGCTGGCGATCAGGACATGCACGCATCGGCGTATCTCCTCGGGGTCGCGCCCTGCCGCTTTCAGCGACTGCGACAGGTCGATCAGGTTGCGATGATGTTCCTGAATGACAGGAACAATTCTTGGCGGCAGATCGTCTTTCCATTTCTGGACGAAGTGATCCGCGTCATCGGTCGCATCGAACGGGTTTTCGTGCATCTGGGTGCTCCGCAATGGGTTTCGACGGCAGGTATCAGTATCTGCGGGTTACTGTGCTGCCCGCAGCGCCTGACGGGTTTCGGCGGTGGAAAGCTGGCGGTGCAACCGCATGAAGACCTCTCGCGCAGCGGGGCGGTTGCCGGAGTTCAGCAGCGCATACCCTTTCAGCAAGGCCAGATCGCGTCGCGCATGTCCGGTCAGGCGTTCGTGTTCTTCAAAAAACGCAATGGCGCGGCCGTAGTTCCCCTGATTGAAGGATCGCACGCCACGCTGATCGAGGATCTGGCTTTCGATCTCCAGCCTCTGGTCGCGGGTCAGCGCTGCGCCCGCCAGAACCTGTGCGGCCTGTTCGGTCATGTTCATCTTCAACAGGGCCAGCAACCAGCCATAGGTCGCATCGCGGCGCATGGTAGCGGAACTGCCTGCCTGCGCGGCACGGCGGAACGCATCGACGGCTTCCATCGGGCGCTCGGCATTGTAGGAACACCAGGCGCGCTCATAGACCAGATCGATCCGGGTCGCGCCTGCGGTCAGCGCCAGACAGTCGGACCATGCGCCGCGCTGCGCAGCCGCCCGCGCAGCAGCCAGATTGCCACCCGCGGGCGCCGCCTGAGCAGCCGGTTGCTGCGCAGGCCGCGATGGCGCGCGCGGGGCCGTATCATTCGCCGCTTCCGTGTCGGGGGCGGGCTCAGCGCTCTCTGGTTCGCTCGCATCCAGATCGATGGCCTGTTCGTTGTTGCCCCAGCGCGCCTCTTCCCCGCGCCCGGCGCGCAGCCGGTCCTCGACCTGCCGGAGACGCGCCGCATCGTCGGATGCCTGCCCGCGCGCGGTATCGGCCAGCGCCTCCAACTCGGACAGCGTGGCGATTTCGTCGGCCTTCTCCAGCGTCGCGATCAGCAATTCGGGGTCGGTGCAGGTGTTGATGACCGACCGGAACACGACCAGCGCGCGCGGCGTCTCGCCCAGCGCCTGATGCATCTCTGCCAGATTCCACGCATTGTTGATCCGCTCGCAGGATAACAGGTTCGGCACGCGGCGCATGATGCTGATGGCCGTTTCGGCCCGCTCTGCCGCGACGGCGGCATCGAAATCGACCTGCGCTTCGGATATCCGCAGCAGATCCAGCAGATCGGACGGCGGCGACCAGTCGGGGTGGGCGGACTCTGTCTCGGATATCAGGCGACGCGCGCGCTCGAACTCCTCGGCCTCGATATGACGATATATCTGGTCGATCGAGTCAGGGCCAGCGGTGGTTGCCAGATCGGACAGATCTTCGGGCGGCGACCAGTCGGGGAACTGGATCTGCAAGCGCTGCAATTCCGCCTGCACAGCGCGGTCATTTTCCTGTTGCAGATAAAA
>PWWF01000147.1 GCA_003561595.1 Paracoccaceae bacterium
CATAGCCCTCAACCCACAGCCCAACCATGTCCGCTGCAAAGGCCGCGGAAAGGAAAACACGGGCCGATACCGAAAAAGCTCAGAATTTCCGCGACACGCAGAGGTCTTCTTCGCGCAAGTCACCCCGGAAGGGCTCTTGCGATCCGTCCAGAGCGGACCGAACGCGCCCGCGCGCCCAGATCCCGAGAATCTGAGTGAGATTCATTTTTAGTGATATATTTCAATAAATTGAGGAATTTTCAGAAAAATACAAAATAACTCTTGACACGGTGCGCATCAAAAACCGCCGTTTTGCGCACTCATATGCCCCATCTACACCTATCTACACTACAAAAGAAAAGTTTGGCGACCCCGGAAGGACTCGAACCCTCAACCTGGCGATTAGAAGTCGCCTGCTCTATCCAGTTGAGCTACGGGGCCATACACGTGCTGATGCGATCCGCCGCACTCACTGCATCGGGCGGGCTGATGCACGATATCATGTCACGGCAAGTCACAGGCGGCATGATGGCGTGATCGGCAAAGATGCGCAAGGCTTGGTCTGGTGCACGGCCAGCAGACGCAAATGGCGGCCAATCTTTGGCCGCCATTGCACGCGAACCGTACATGGCGCGATGATCACGCAGCCGGTTGCTGTGCCTTTTTCAGATCGCGCTTGATCTGCAGGGCGTTCGGCGACAGTTCGTCATCCTTGGCGCGGGCCAGATAGGCGTCCAGCCCCCCGCGATGATCCACCGAGCGCAGCGCTGCCGAGGACACGCGCAGCTTGAAGCTGCGGCCCAGCCCTTCGGAATGCAGCGACACATCCTGCAGGTTCGGCAAGAAGCGGCGACGCGTCTTGTTGTTGGCATGGCTTACATTGTTGCCCGTCATCGGGCCTTTTCCGGTCAGTTCGCAACGGCGCGACATGGGTATGTTCCTCGTCTGGTGGCTGCCGAAGATGGCTGACGGCAAGCGCAAAGCAAAAGGCATCGCCTGCGGCGATACCGGTCTTGACGGCGCGCTTCTAGGCGCAATGCGCGGGGGCGTCAAGCGATTCCGACGCGTGCAGGCGGGAATGACACCAGCCCGCATGTGCCTGCACGATCAGGGCGCAGCGGGGTCATCCCGCGCGATCATCTCCATCATCTGCGCCACCGCCCGCGCCGAGGTCATGCGTCCATGCGCGACCTTGTCGGACAATTCCTGCAAACGGGCGCGCGCGGCGGGGATGGTCAGCCGGGCAAGCAACGCCTCGCGCAGTTCGGCCTCGAACCAGAATCGCGCCTGTGCGGCGCGCGCGGCGTCCAGATGCCCGCCCGCGCGCCGCCAGTCGACCAGATCGCGCGCAGCGTCCCATACGGCCCTCAGCCCCGTCTGTTCCAGCGCCGAGACGGTCATCGCCTTGGGATAGCCCTCGGGGTCCTGCGGACGGCGGCGCAGCAGGCGCAGGGCACCGGCATAATCGGCGCAGGTGCGGGTGGCGGCCGGGGCCAGGTCGCCATCGGCCTTGTTGACCACGATCATGTCGGCCACTTCCATGATGCCGCGCTTGACGCCCTGCAATTCATCACCCCCTCCGGGGGCCATCAACAGCAGGAAGACATCCGACATCTCGGCCACCATGGTTTCGGACTGGCCGACACCGACCGTCTCGATCAGCACGACATCGAACCCGGCGGCTTCGCAGATGGCCACGGCCTCGCGCGTGCGCCGCGCGACTCCGCCCAGATGCGTCTGGCTGGGGCTGGGGCGGATGAATGCCTGCGGTGCGCGGGCGAGTTGCTCCATCCGGGTCTTGTCACCCAGGATCGAGCCGCCCGTGCGCGCCGAGGTCGGGTCCACCGCCAGCACGGCCACGCGCAACCCCTGCGCGATCAGCATGAGCCCGAAGCTTTCGATGAAGGTGGATTTGCCCACGCCCGGCGTGCCCGACAGGCCGATGCGGATGGCCATGCGCCCGGATTGGCGCAGATGCTCCAGCAGGGCCGTGGCTTCTGCGCGATGCTCGGGGCGGGTGCTTTCGACGAGGGTAATCGCGCGCGCGAGCGCGCGGCGTTTGCCCGCCCGCACATCCTCTGCCAGTGTCACGATATCCATGGATGCCCCTGCCCGTCTGCCCGTCTGTCTGCCTGCCTGTTTCTGGACCATTGCAGCGCAGAATGTCCAGAGAGGGCGGGCTGGTGGCAAGCGTTGCGTGGGGGCTTTGCCCCCGTCCCGCAAGCGGGACTCCCCCAGGATATTTGTCACAAAGATGAAATGGGGAACGAAAAACGCCCGCCGGTGGGGCGGGCGCTCGGTCAGATCGGGTCCGGCATCAGCGGCGGATGCCAAGCTTGCCGATCAGGTCGCGATAGCGCCCTTCGTCCTTGGCGCGCAGATAGTCGAGCAGTTTGCGGCGGGTGGCCACGAGTTTCAGCAGCCCACGGCGGGAATGGTTGTCCTTCTTGTGGGTCTTGAAATGCTCGGTCAGGTTGGCGATGCGCTTGGTCAGCACGGCGACCTGAACTTCCGGCGAGCCGGTATCGCCCTCGGCGCGGGCGAAATCCTTGATCGTCTGTTCCTTGTCTTCTGCAGTGATCGACATCGGAATCTCCTTGTTGTGAGAGGGTGAAGGCGCAGGCCGGGATGTCGTCCAGCAAGGCCCTTTAGGGATGTGCGAGCGCACAAGCACGGTGTCTAGACCAGGTGATGGCTGAAGAAAACCCCCTTTTCGGGCCTGCCCTCGCACGCGTGCCCAAGCGAGCGGATGCGTTAACCAGTCTTGCAGGTCGCGAGGGAAAAGGCGCGCGCGATGTGGCATCATGGACAGCGGTGGGAATGCAGGCGCTTTGCCTGATATGGGGAAGGGTCACGGATCATGTGGTTAATCTTTGCATTGGTATCGGCCGCGGGCGCGGCCGCGATCATGGATGGCTTGTCCGGCGGGGCCCATGACGACAATGAGGACGAACGCATTCACAGCAGTGATGAAGACCCACCTGAAAAGCCGCCTGTGCCCCAGATCCTGTATGCCGGGGATGACGGCGGGGTCCTGCGCGGGTCGGGCGCGGGGGACACGCTGATCGGGGGTGCGGGCGATGACACGCTGATCGGCAATGGCGGCGACGTGAAACTGATCGCCGGGTCAGGTGACAACCATCTGATCGGCGGCGAAGGCGACGATACGCTGATCGGCGGTGCGGGCGATGACACCCTTCAGGGGGGCGCGGGCGATGACCTGTTGATCGGGGGTGGCGGGTCCAATGTCATGTTCGGGGGTGGCGGCAATGACACTCTGGTTGGCGCGCATCTGGACAAGGACGGGCGTGATGGCAGCGGGCCGGGTTTCCTGAACGGGGGCGCGGGGGATGACCTGCTTATTGCCGGACAGGGCGATATGCTGAGCGGCGGTGAGGGCGAGGATATCTTTGCGTTGGGTGACTGGCTGGCCGGTGGGGAGCCTGCGACGATCCTTGACTATACACCAGGTGAGGACCGGATCGCGCTGCATTATGATCCCGCGCGCGGCGATGCGCCCGAAATCTCTGTGACGCATGATGGCGATGACCCTGACAGGGCCGAAATCCGCCTGGACGGGCGGGTCATCGCCTATGTCGCCAATGCCCCACATCTGACAGCAGGGGACGTCGGCCTGGAATCAGGCCTGCCCGATGCGCTGATCGCAGCGCAATAGGGCATGGGCCCGATCTGTTCCACGTTCAGCGCACCGAGACGACCTCAACCGCGAAGGTCAGGTCCTGCCCGGCCAGCGGATGGTTCGCATCCAGCGTCACGGCCTCTTGCTTGACCTCGGTGATGGTGACGGGGATGGCGCGGCCTTCGGGCGTCTGCATCTGCAGCCGTGTGCCCGGCTCCAGCGGAATATCATCGGGAAACTGTTCGCGCGGCACATCCTGACAGGCCTGCGGCTGATACTCGCCATAGGCTTCGGCGCTGGGGATGGTCACGGTCTTCTGCTCCCCCTCGGCCATGCCATCGATGGCGCGGTCCAGCCCGGGGATGATCGTGCCCGAGCCAAGCTCGAATTCCAGCGGCTCGCGCCCTTCGGAACTGTCAAAGACCGATCCGTCGTTCAGGGTGCCGGTGTAATGAATTTGCACGGTATTGCCGGCCGTGGCCTGCGTCATGGGATATCCTTCCGATTTGGGGGGGGTGTGAGTGTGCAGAGGCGCGCAGACTCGCACGGTTGCTCTGTAAGGGAACCATGCCCCGTCATGGCCTGATTGTAAACCCGCGCCCTTGAGACGGCGGGTTGACGCGGACCCGGACGCCCGGCATATCCGCGCCCGTCTGTCGGAGCATAGCATGACCTCACCGAATGAAAGCCGAAATTTCTATGGCCGGATCAAGGGCAAGGCGCTGCGACCAGCGCAGCGCCGCTATCTGGATGAGGATCTGGCGGCGCTGCAGCCCCAGGGCGTCAGCCGCGACGAAAACCCGGCGCGCGACCCGGTCGATCCCGCGCGTTTCTTTGGCGATGCGCGCCCGCTCTGGCTGGAGGTGGGCTTTGGCGGCGGCGAGCATCTGGTGCACCAGTGCCAGACGCACCCGGAGCGCGGCTATATCGGCTGCGAGCCCTATATCAACGGGGTGGCCATGGCGCTGGGCAAGATCCGGCGCGAAGGCGTGCGCAATCTGCGAATCCACCCCTGGGATGTGCGCGATCTGTTCGATGTGCTGCCGGATCGCTGCCTGTCGGGCGCGTTTCTGCTTTATCCCGACCCCTGGCCCAAGGCGCGCCACCATCGCCGCAGATTCGTCACGCCCGAATATCTGGAGCCGCTGGCGCGGGTGATGCGCGCGGATGCCGTGCTGCATGTGGCCACTGACATCCCCGATTATGTGCGCCAGACGTTGGAAGAGGTCCCGCCCGCCGGATTCGACTGCCTGACCCCCACGCCAGAAGATTGGGCGCAGCCATGGGAGGGCTGGTTCTCGACCCGGTATGAGCAAAAGGCCCTGCGCGAAGGGCGCAACCCGCATTACCTGCGCTTCCGGCGCAAGGGGTAGCGCTCAGGGCGCGTGGGCGTCGAACAGCGCCACGATCCGGTCCAGGAACGGCGCGCGGATCGGATCACGCTCGAACAACAACTCGTGCAGCCCGCCATCAAAGATATCCAGCGTGCCGCCCGGCCAGGCGGCCAAGCGCGCCTCGATCGCTTCGGATGCGACGATTCGCTCGCGCGTGCCCAGCCCGCAATAGGCCGGGATCTCTGGCGCGGGCAATTGCGCCAGCACGGCTGTTTCGGCCAGCGCCGCGACCAGCCAGCGCAGGCTGGGGGCGCCCAATCGCAATTCGGGATGCGCGGCCACCTGTGCCTGCATCCAGGCATAGCGGTTCGGGTCGGTGGTCAACTCGTTATCGTCGAACGCATTGTCCCATAGCCGGAATTCGACCCCCGCGCCCGGCACCTCGCGCAGGTCCATCCGCGCCAGCCCCAGCACCCGCGTCATCGCAACCACGGCGCGGCGCGTGGCGGTGCTGAGCCGCAGGCCCCACATCGGCGCGCTGAACGCGACCGCGCGCGGCGCAAAGCCGTCGGTCAGCGCGCGCAGTGCGATGCAGCCGCCCATGGAATGCGCAAGCGCAAAGCGCGGCGCATCCGGGGCGACCTGATTTAGCACGTCGCGCAAGACGGCCACATCGCGCTGATAATGGGCGAAATCAGGCACATCCCCCAGAAGCGGCTTGCCCGCCAACCGGTCGGACAGCCCCTGCCCGCGCCAGTCGATCACCACCGCGCCATAGCCGCGCGCAGCCAGATCAGCCACGACCGGGGCGTATTTCTCGATCACCTCGGTCCGGCCCGGAAAGACCGCGACCATGCCTTTCGGCCCCGCAGGCCAGATCGCCAGCCGCAGGCGCGTGCCATCCGAGGCATCACGCCAGATCATGTCGGCCGGGGGCAGACCACCGGCCACCTGCGTGAAATAGGGCGCGGACATCAGCTCAGGGCAGACCCGAGCTTCATTGCCATGCCCATATTGCCCTCGATCTTCAGCTTGCCGGTCATAAAGGCCGCGGTGGGGTTCACATCGCCCTCGATGATGCCCTGGAATGTCTCGGCGCTGGCGATCATGGTGACATCGGCATCTTCATCGCCCTCGCGCACACCGTTTTCATCCACCATGATGGTGCCTTCGCCCTTGATCTCGAACTTGGCCGTGCCGTCGAACCCGTCCGACAGGCGTTCGCTCAGCGCGGTGATTGCGTGGGAAATGATCTCGCTCATGGATATACTCCGATTTGTGATACCGCAGGTCTGGAAACATGCGGCCTTTGCGTTACACTCGGAATATGAAGATGCTCCGCGCCTTTCTCAATCCTGCCGTTACGGCATTGCTGCTCTTTTTCGCAGCAACGCCCGCCTGGGCGAGTCATGCCAGCTCCAGCGCCGAGGTACTGGATCTGCTGGAAGAGCTGAAAGACCCCGAGCAGGAACGCTGGCAACGCATCGAGCGGCAGATCGCGCGGCTGTGGTCGCGGTCAGGTTCGGCCAGTGCCGATCTGATGCTCAATCGCGGGCGCGAGGCGTTGCAGCTTGGCGACAGCGATGCCGCGATCGAGCATTTCTCGGCGCTGATCGACCATGCCCCCGATTTTGCAGAAGGCTATCACGCCCGCGCCACGGCGTGGTTCATGGCGGGCGATCTGGGGCTTGCGATGGATGATCTGATCGAGACGCTGGCGCGCAACCCGCTGCATTTCTCGGCTCTGGCGGGGCTGGGCCGCATCTTCGAGGATCTGGGCGAGGATACGCGCGCACAGGCCGCCTATGGCGAAGCGGCTGCTATACATCCGCACCGGCGTGACATAAAAGCGGCGCTGGAACGGGTCGAGCGGCGCCTGGTCGGCATGACGCTCTGACCCTCGCCGGAAGAGGTGTTGATGAACATGCGCGCGCAATCGCGGGTCGTCGCGGTGCTTGGTCCCACCAATACCGGCAAGACTCATTACGCCATCGAACGGATGCTGGCGCATCGCACGGGTGTGATCGGCCTGCCCCTGCGCCTGCTGGCGCGCGAGGTCTATGACCGCATCCGCGCCATACGCGGCCCCGATTGCGTGGCGCTGGTGACCGGCGAGGAACGGATCGTGCCCGACCGCACGCAATACTGGGTCTGCACGGTCGAGGCGATGCCGCTGGAAATCGGCGCGGATTTCGTGGCCGTTGACGAGATCCAGCTTTGCGGCGACGCGGATCGCGGCCATGTCTTTACCGACCGGCTGCTGCATGCGCGCGGGCTGCACGAGACATTGTTCATGGGGTCCGACACCATGCGCGGGGCAATCTCGGCGCTGGTGCCGGGGGCGCTGTTCCAGCGCCGCGAGCGCATGTCGCAACTGACCTACTCAGGTTCGAAAAAGATAAGCAGAATGCCCGCACGCAGCGCAATCGTGGGGTTCAGTGTTGAAAATGTGTATGCAATCGCTGAACTGATCCGTCGCCAGAAAGGCGGCTGCGCGGTCGTGATGGGTGCGCTGTCGCCGCGCACGCGCAATGCGCAGGTGGAACTGTATCAGAATGGCGATGTCGATTATCTGGTGGCGACAGATGCCATCGGCATGGGGTTGAACCTGGATGTCAAGCATGTGGCTTTTTCGGCCACGCGCAAGTTTGACGGCCGCCGCATGCGCCCGCTGGCCCCGGATGAACTGGCCCAGATCGCGGGCCGCGCCGGGCGCTACCAGAATGACGGCAGCTTCGGCGTAACCGGAGAGGCCCGCCCCCTGCCCGATGAGGTCGCCGCCGCCATCGAAAGCCACACCTTCCTGCCCATGCGCAAGCTGCAATGGCGCAACGGGCGGTTGGATTTCCGTAGCGCTGATCGGCTGATCGCCTCGCTTGAACAGCAGACTCAGGATGAATGGCTGTCGCGCGCCCGTGATGCCGAGGATCTGACCGCGCTCAAGACCCTTGCGCCCATGCCCGAAATTCAGGACCGCCTGCGCGATGCGCGCGACCTGAAACTGCTGTGGGATATCTGCCGCGTGCCCGATTTTCGCGGCATCTCGGCCACCGAGCATGCCGGGCTTCTGGCGCGCCTGTTCGAGTTCCTGCATGGCGCGGGACAGATCGATCAGGACTGGCTGGCGCGCAACATCCAGCGCATCGACCGCACCGATGGCGATATCGACACGCTGTCGCGGCGGTTGGCACATATCCGCACATGGACCTATGTCGCGCAGCGCAAGGGCTGGGTGGCTGATGAAAAGCATTGGCGAGAGGCGACGCGCGCGGTAGAAGATCGCTTGTCGGACGCGCTGCATGCCCGCCTGACGCAGCGATTTGTTGACCGGCGCACAAGTGTACTGATGCGCCGGTTGAAGCAGAAGGAGAGCCTTGTGGCCGAGGTGAACGACAAGGGCGAAGTGACCGTCGAGGGCGAGTTGATCGGACGGCTGGAAGGGTTTCGCTTCCGCCAGGACCAGTCTGCCTCGGCGGATGAGGCAAAGACACTGCGCCAGGCATCCATCGCCGCGCTGACACCGCTGTTTCATCTGCGCGCGGACAGCTTCTATAACGCACCCGATACCGAGTTCGATCTGACCGAACAGGGCGGGCTTATGTGGGGCACGACCGCCGTCGGCAAGCTGACACGCGGCGATGACCCGCTGCGCCCGCAGGTCACGGCCTTTGTCGATGATGAGGCCGGCCCCGATGTCGCCGACAAGGTGCGCCGCCGATTGCAACATTTCATCGACCGGCGCATCGCGGCGCAGTTCGAACCCCTTATGGCCATGAGCCGGGATGAGGCGCTGAGCGGGCTGGCCCGTGGCGTGGCCTTTCAACTGGTCGAGGCGATGGGCGTCATCCCGCGCGAGACGATCGCGAATGACATCCGCGCGCTGGATCAGGATGCGCGCGGGCTGCTGCGCAAGCACGGCGTGCGATTCGGTCAGTTCACGATATTCCTGCCCGCGCTGCTGAAACCCGCGCCCACACGGCTGCGGCTGGTGCTGCGCGCGCTTGCGGACGGGCTGGACGAATTTCCCGAAAGCCCGCCTGCCGGGCTGGTCACGATCCCGCATCTATCCGAGGTTCCGTCTGCGCATTACATCATGGCGGGCTATCGCCCGGCGGGTGCGCGGGCCATCCGCATCGACATGCTGGAGCGTTTGGCCGACTTGTTGCGGGCCTGCGACAGCCGTGGCGGGTTCGAGGCGACGCCCGACATGCTGTCGATCACCGGCACGACGCTGGAGCAATTCGCCGATCTGATGGCCGGGTTGGGCTACAAGGCCGAACGGGGCGAACGGCCCAAGGAAAAGCCTGTCACCCCCGAAGCGATCACCTCGCCAGAGGATGCGCCTGCCGACCAAGGGGGCACCGCGCCCGAGGATACGCCTGCGCCCGAAGCGGCAACCGAAACCCCTGCCGAGGCACCGGAACCCAAGGCAGAGGCCGAGCCCGCCCCCGCCACCGAGGGCGAACAGCCCCCCGCCCCTGCTGCGCCCGAGCCGGACCAGCTGGAGGTATTCTATACCTTTACCTGGGCCCCGCGCCCCCGTCGCGATACCCGCCCCGCGCGCAAGCAGCAAGACGCCCGGCCCAAGGGTGGCAAGCCCAAGGGCGGCAAGCCGCAGGGCAAGAAACCCCCGCAAAAGCGCGAGCACAGCGCCGCCCCGCCCCGCAAATCCGACCGGATCGACCCTGACAATCCGTTCGCAGCGGCCTTGATGGGGCTGAAAACGCGCGAGTGAGCATGGAGCCGCGCCCGACACTTCGGCTGGACAAATGGCTGTGGCAGGCGCGCTTCGTCAAATCGCGCGCGCTGGCGGCCAAGCTGGTGGCGGGGCCGGGCATGCGGGTCAATTCCGTGCCGGTCGCCAAACCGGCCTTTGCCGTGGGGATCGGCGATGTGCTGACCTTTGCACTGGGCGCGCGTATCGTCATGGTCCGCATCCGGGCGCTGGGCACCCGCCGCGGCCCGGCCCCAGAGGCGAGGATGCTCTATGATGACCTCTCGCCCCCGCCGCCGCCCCCCGATCTGTCGCGCCCCAAACCGGTCGCGGGCGGGCGCCCCGACAAGCGCGACCGTCGCCGAATTGCCGCAGCGCTGCGTGATCCGCTTGATTGATTTTTGTCCGAGGGTTATCTGACCCCCGTCGGACATCGGGCCGACAGGACAGCAGCTTTACAAGGACCGGGCTTCATGACCTATGTGGTGATCGACAATTGCATTGCCTGCAAATACACCGACTGCGTCGAGGTGTGCCCCGTGGACTGTTTTTACGAGGGCGAGAACATGCTGGTCATCCACCCCGATGAATGCATCGATTGCGGCGTCTGCGAGCCCGAATGCCCCGCCGATGCCATCCGCCCTGACACTGAGCCGGATATGGAGCCATGGGTGGAGTTCAATCGCAAGTATTCGGTGCAATGGCCGGTCATCATAACCAAGAAGGACCCGCTGCCGGACGCGACCGAGCGTGATGGCGAGCCCGACAAGATGAGCAAATACTTCTCCGAAGCCCCGGGCGAAGGCGGCTGACCGCGCCAGATAGCGCATATTTGTTATCCAAGCTCTGCCAACGCGCTTTGATTCGGCGCGATTTTATGCTATGGATTGTAAACGAAGTATGAAACCGTCCCGGACCGGCAGTGCTGCCAGCTGCCGTTTTTTTGTCGCTCATCGGAAATCGAATCGCAGGAAGTGCTTGTCCTGTGGTCGGTCTTTTTTGCTGCGTCGGGGCCAGAAGGGGAAGTCGTGAATGTCGAAAGCCAAGAAAGCCGAGTTTCGTCCCAATGATTTCGTGGTCTATCCTGCGCATGGCGTGGGCCAGATCGTTTCCATCGAGGAACAGGAAATCGCAGGGCTGAAGCTTGAACTGTTTGTCATTTCCTTCGAGAAAGAGAAGATGACCCTGCGCGTCCCGACCAACAAGGCGGTGACTGTGGGCATGCGGTCGCTCGCCTCGCCGGAACTGGTGGACAAGGCACTTGCAACCCTGAAGGGCAAGGCGCGGGTCAAGCGGGCGATGTGGTCGCGCCGCGCGCAGGAATATGAACAGAAGATCAATTCCGGCGATCTGCTGGCCATTGCCGAGGTCGTGCGCGACCTGCACCGCAATGATGACCAGCGCGAGCAGTCCTATTCCGAACGGCAACTCTATGAGGCCGCGCTGGAGCGGCTGACCCGCGAAGTGGCGGCTGTCGTGGGCGGGGACGAATCCATCGCCCAGAAGCAGGTGAATGACGTGCTGGTGTCGCGCGCCGCATGAATTCTTGCTGATCGTGCAAAAGCGCCCGCAGATCCTGCGGGCGTTTTTCATGCGCAGTGCATGTTGGCCGGGGGCTTGTCCAGCCCCCGCCCGCTGGACTAAGAGACATCGAAACAACGCACACCGTCGGAGGAGAACCATGGCAGGCCATTCAAAATGGGCGAATATCCAGCACCGCAAGGGCCGTCAGGATGCCGTGCGCGCCAAGCTGTTTTCCAAGCTGTCGAAAGAGATCACGGTGGCCGCCAAGATGGGCGATCCCGACCCCGACAAGAACCCGCGCCTGCGTCTGGCCGTCAAAGAGGCCAAGGCCGCGTCGATGCCCAAGGACAATATCGAACGCGCCATCAAGAAATCGCTGGGCGGCGAGGCCGAAAGCTATGAGGAAATCCGCTATGAAGGCTATGGCCCGAATGGCGTTGCCGTGATTGTCGAGGCGATGACCGACAATCGCAACCGGACGGCCTCGAATGTGCGTTCGACCTTTTCCAAGAATGGCGGCAATCTGGGCGAGACAGGGTCGGTGGCCTTCATGTTCGACCGCAAGGGGCAGGTCGTCTATCCGGCGGCGGTCGGCGATGGCGACACGGTTCTGATGGCCGCGATCGATGCAGGGGCCGAGGATGTCGAAAGCAGCGAGGACGGGCATGTCATCTGGTGTGCCGACACGGATCTGGCCGCTGTCTCCACGGCGCTGGAAGCGGAACTTGGCGAGGCCGAAAGCACGCGTCTGGTCTGGAAGCCGCAGACCGTGACCGAGCTTGATCTGGATGGTGCGCGCGCTCTGTTCAAGCTGATCGAGGCGCTGGAAGATGATGATGATGTGCAGAACGTGACCGCGAATTTCGAGGTCACGGATGAGGTGATGGCCGAACTCTGAAAACAGCACCGCGCGCAGCCCCCTTGCCCTCAACCGATCATGGGGTCGCGATCACGCGCCGGGTTTCCTTGCGCAGCATCGCCTCGCGCCAGGTGATGAACAGCACCGACCCCATGATCACGCCGCCACCCAGGATGACGAAGACATCCACCCCTTCACCGAAAACCGCCGCACCGAGGATCACTGCCCAGACCAGTTGCAAGAAGGTGACAGGCTGCGTGACAGTGATGGGGGCGGCAGCGAAGGCCAGTGTCATCGTGAAATGACCTGCTGTGGCAAAGGCCGCGATCCAGAACAGCCAGAAGATCTGCACAGGCGTCGGCGGCACCCAGACGGCATAGGCGAAGGGCGCAAGGCAGATCGTCACCGTGATCGAGAGCATGCCGACCACGACAGCCGCATTCACCTGCCCTGACATCCGCTTGGCCATCAGATACGACATCGCGAACAGGATCGCCGTGCCCAGCATCGCGATATGGCCGGTCGAGATTTCTCGCAAGCCGGGGCGCAGAATGATCAGCGCGCCAGCAAAAGCGACCAGAACAGCGATGATGCGTCGCATGGCCAGTCTTTCGCCCAGAAAGAGCGCTGCGCCCAGGGTCACATAGATCGGCGAGAGGTAGTTCATTGCCGTGACCTCGGCGAGCGGGATGCGGGTCATGGCGTAGAACCACAGGATCACGCCCAGCGCATGGACAAAGCCGCGCAATCCGTAGAAGGACAGCGCGCGCGCCGAATAGGGGGCCGCGCGCAGGGATGAGAGCATGGGCAGCAGGAATACCAGCCCCAGCAGATAGCGCAGAAACGCCGATTGCGCGGCGGGCATGTCATCGCCCATATGTTTGACCAGTGCCGTCACGGCAACGAAGCACAGCCCCGTCACCAGCATCCAGAATATGCCCGCAACAGGGCGCGCGGCAGCAGAAGTGTTTATCATGTTCACTATCTTGCACGCCCGCGCCGTTCAGGCAAGCGATGTGATCGGGATGCTTGTGTCGGGTCAGGCCATCTCGTCGCTGGCCAGCCGCGCGTTCACGGTCGAGGTGAATTCGGCCAGCGAAAAGGGCTTGCCCAGAAAGCCCGCATTGCCAATGCGCGACTGGGCAGCGACGCGGCTGTCTTCGGCATAGCCCGACATGAACAGGACCGGCGTATCGGGAAACCGGTCGCGCACCTGCGACACCCAGCCAGGCCCGTCCAGCCCCGGCATCACCACATCGCTCACAAAGCAGTCCGGTCGCACATCCGGATCGCTGAGGATATCAAGCGCCGCCTCGCCGCTTTCGGCCTGCAGGACGCGATGCCCCTGCAATTCCAGCGCGCGCGCGGCAAATGACCGGACAGGAGCCTCATCCTCGACCAGCAGGACAAGCGCGGGGCGGTCCTGCATCGGGTTCGGCTGCAGGCGCGAAGGTGCGGGGCGCGCGGTTGGGGTGATTGTATCCTGCGCGGCGAAATACAAGCTGAAGGTCGTGCCCTCGCCCTCTTCGCTGTCGACAAAGACATAACCGCCGGACTGTTTGACGATCCCGTAAACGGTCGACAGGCCCAGCCCCGTCCCCTCGCCCGGGCGTTTGGTGGTAAAGAACGGATCGAACACCTTTGCCCGCGTAGCCGCCGACATGCCGACCCCGTCATCCTGCACGCGGATGCGCGTATAGCGGCCGGGGGGCAGATGAATCTCTTCGCGCGGCAGACCATCAGGCAGCGCGCAGGTGTCGGTGATGATCCGGATCTCGCCCCCCAGTGGCATGGCATCGCGGGCATTGACCACCAGGTTCATCAGCACCTGTTCAAGCTGGCGCCGGTCCGACCGGATGGGGGAAACATCGGTGCCATGATGCAAGGTCAGTGTGACCTTTTCGCCGACCAGACGGTTCAGCAGATGGATCAGGTCGCCCATCGTCTCGGTCAGGTCCAGCGTCACGATCTCCAGCTTTTGCTGGCGGGACAGGGCCAGCAACTGGCGCACCAGCGCGGCGGCGCGATTGGTGTTCTGCTGGATCTGTATCAGATCGGGATAATCGACATCGCTATAGTCATGGCGCAGCAAGAGCAGATCGCAATGCCCGGTGATCGCGGTTAGCAAGTTGTTGAAATCATGCGCAACCCCGCCCGCCAGCAGGCCGATGGCCTGCATTTTCTGGCTCTGGGTAAATTTCGCCTCGAGTGATTTGAATTCGGTCGCATCATTCAGCACGGCGACGACGTGATCGGACTGGCCGGCCCCCGGATCGGGCTGCGCGAGGGTGACCTTCAGGAAACGCTCACTCTCGGGGCGGTTCAGGCGCAGCACTTCGGTCGCGCTGGTCATGCGCCCTGTGACGATATCGCTCAGCCATTCGGCAACCGGCCGCCCCAGCCCTTCGAGGAGCTCGCTGATCACCGGCAGGTCCGCGCCATGCAATCGCAACAGGCGACGCGCTTCGGGATTGACGTAGCACAACTGACCATCCGCCGCGATATGGGCGATCCCGATGGGCAGGGTCTGCAGATCGGCATGCATGTCTGACGCGGCGGCCTGATCCGGGGCATCACTTGCGCGCGGCGCAAGCAGTGCCACCCCGGTGCCGCCTGCCGGATCGGGCAGGGCAAGTGCAAAATGCCGCTGCGCATTGATCTGCACGCTGCTGCGATGTCCTGCGAGCACAGGCGCATCGCTGAAGACAGCCGACAGCGTTTGCGGCGCGTCCGCTGTAGCGAGATCGGGCGATGTCTGTGCCAGCCTGCCCTCTGCATCGTATTTCAGCCATGGCGCGGGCGCGCGTGGTGCATCGCTTTCGTGCGCAGTGTCATTGACGCTCCAGAAAAACACGGCAGGCGTGACGGCTTCGACCCGGATGCAGCGTCCGGTCGTGGTCTGCACCTGGGCGTGTCCCTTTGCACGGGCCTGGTCACAGATGGCGCGGACGGCGCCGGCGGGGTCGGCCTTTTGATCGGCAAAAAGCGCGATCAGCCCGTCGCTCTCGATATCAGGCAGGGCCGTTTTCGCACTTGCATTGGCCCAGAGAACCTGGCCATCAGACGTGCCCAGCAGCCGGGGATCGGCGCTTTCGGCATGCAAGCGCGCAATCAGTGCCAGATCACGCTGCCGCAACAGGTGCCGCGTGGCGACAAGCCCGGCAGCCAACAGGCTGAGCGCCAGAAGCGCCGCACCGGTTGTCGCGATGCTGAAGGCCAGTGTCGAGGAGGGCAGGAGAGGGCCAAGGCCCATAAGTACGCCGCCGAGCATGGCCAGAAGCGCGATGTCACGCGACCGCAGCCGTGCGCTGATATCCGACACAAGGCTGTGGGGGGCAGTCAGGGCAATCAGGGCCAAAAGGCACCTCCGGAACAACTGGTTTGTGCCGACTATCGAGGAACAGGGTTAAACAAACCTTAAACCCGGATCGTAGCATCCCGGTCCGAATATGCAATCTATGGGAGAGCCAGGGTCAGGGCTTTCGCGCCATCAACGCCATGTAGAACCCGTCCCCGCCTGTCAGCGGGGTCAGCTTGCGGGTATCATGCAGGCTGCAGGCTGGGTGAGCGCGCAGGAAATCCGTGATCTGGTCGTCATTTTCACACCGCAGCAGGGAACAGGTGGCATAGGCCAGCCAACCACCGGGGCGGACCAGTTCCGCGACATCGGCAAGGATCATGGCCTGCG
>PWWF01000307.1 GCA_003561595.1 Paracoccaceae bacterium
CCGGTTTGGGCTGGTAGCCATAGATGTCGAAATGCGCGAACCGTTCCGTGTTCTGCACGAAACGGTGCAGGAAAAGCGCCGCCGTAATCGCGCCTGCCATCCCGCCTGCAGGCGCATTGTCAAGATCGGCAATCCCCGGTTCGATCAGCGCCTCATAAGGGGGATGCAAGGGCAGCGGCCAGGCCGGATCGGCCACTTTCTGCGAGGCCTTCATCAATGCGCCACTGAGATCTGTGTCGCGGGTAAAGAAAGGCGCGATATCAGGGCCGACGGCCACGCGTGCCGCCCCTGTCAGCGTGGCCATGCAGATCAGCGCGTCGGGCCTCTCCTCATCCGCGAGGCTGAGCGCATCGGCCAGCACCAGCCGCCCCTCGGCATCGGTGTTGTTGATCTCGACGCTCATGCCATTGCGCGCGGTCAGGATATCGCCGGGGCGCATGGCATTGCCCGCGACCGCATTCTCGACCGCCGGGACCAGCACGCGCAACTGCACCGCCCAACCCTGCGCCATGATCATCTGCGCCAGCCCCAGCACAGTGGCCGCCCCGCCCATGTCCTTCTTCATCAACCCCATGGAGGCGCCGGGCTTCAGGTTCAGCCCGCCCGTATCGAAACATACCCCCTTGCCGACAAGCGTCAGGCGCGGCCCCTGCCTGCCCCAGCGCAGATCCAGCAGCCTCGGCGCGCGGGTCGAGGCGCGCCCGACCGCATGGATCAGCGGCAGATTGGCGGCATGCAGATCGTCACCTGTCGTGACCTCCAGCGCGGCACCATGTTCGCGGGCCATGTCCTGCAGAGCGGCTTCCAGATCTGCCGGGCCCATATCCGATGCGGGCGTAGTGATCAGATCACGCGTCAGCGCCTCGCCCATTGCGATGGCTTCGATCTCGGTCGCAACAATACCGTCCGGCGCGACCAGCCCGGCCAGCGCGGGCGGGGGTGTCTGGCGAAACCTTGTGTAGCGGTAGCCCGCCAGGCACCAGCCGAGCGTTTCCACGGCCAGTTCATCGGTGTCGAGATCGTGGTGCAGCGCATAGTCAAGCGCCGGCAGTTGCGCCCGCGCACCACCCAGCGTGAAGCGTTTCCGCGCCCGGTCCCTGGCCGAGCCATGCCCGACAACCGCCAGCGCAGGCACCTGCCCCTCGCCCGGCACCACAGCCACGCTGCCAGAGGCGGCCGTAAAGCCCAGCATGTCCAGCCACGCCCCGACCGACGGATCCTGCGCGGACTTCCACGCGGTAAACTGCGCGGTATCGACCAGATGCACCGGCACGGCGCCCGCAGCTTTGGTGGAAAAGGCAAGCGCTGCTCTGGTTTTGGGGGTGATCATCTGCGGTATCCTTCCTGTCTGCCTGCGCTCAGGATAGGGCAGGCATCCGGTGAAGGAAAACGGCTTTTGTCCACCGGGGTCAGGCCGGGTCGAGCGGGCTGTCACCTTCGGGCATGAGCGAGGAATGATGTTCGATGATCTTCCAGTCATCGCCCTCATTCAGATAGACAAACGTGAACCGGCCCATCACGCTGCGGGTTTCACCATTATCCGTCAGTTCAAAGCAGTAGACGCCCGAATTGATGGCGACCCGGTCATAGACCCGGATCTTGCGCTGGATGATCTTGCCGCGCGGCTTGTGCATCAGGAAATGGGTGAAATAATCCTCGATCGCCTCGGGGGTATCGCGCACGATGTTGGACAGGGTCGGTTCCAGCGTGGCATCCTTGGAATAAAGGGCCGCAACCGCTTTTGGATCGCAGGTTTGCAATGCACGGTTCCAGTCCTCGAACAGGTCTTCGATCCGGGCGTGCAGGGTTTCATCATTTGCCATAATCTGCTGGTCCTATGTGGCCGCAACTGTCAGTCGCCCGGGGGGATACCGTGACACGCAGTGCATTTCCAGATCGATTCGGGCCCGAGGCGCCAGAGTTGCCCATCTGCCCGCTCTGCGACCGCCCCATACCGCCGGATGTACCGCAAAGCCTGCACCATCTTGTGCCCCGGTTGCGGGGCGGCAAGGGCGGACCGGTCGTGTTGCTGCACCATATCTGCCACAAGGAAATCCACGCGACACTGAGCGAGACGGAACTGGCGCGCAGCTATCACACGATAGAGGCGCTGCGCGCGCATCCGCGACTGGCGAAATTCATTGCATGGGTGTCGCGCCGCCCGCCGGAGTTTGCCTCGAAAGTGCCCAAGCCCAAGGGACGGCGACGGTAGCGAAATGTTAGGGTTCGGTCGCTACCAAGGGCTGGTGTCAGAGAAGTGGAGCGAAAAATCCCATGCCACCAGACCGGTTACAGGATCAGCACAGTCTTGCAAGCAGGCGTGGTGAGTCGCTGCGCGCGCGGCAGTCGCGGGTCGGGATCATTGCCAATCCGGTACCGCTGGATATGCCAAGGCCAGCGCCGCGCGATGTCTGGCTGCGTTGGCCAAGGCTGCGGTCAGCGCGGCGCGCGGGCGGTGTTCGCAAGGAAAAACCCGCCGCCGACCCGATCCTGACAGGCGATGCGCTCAGCAGTTTTGCGCGCGAATTGCGTGAGGAAGGGCCGGTTCATGCTGAACCGGATACGCACGGTTCGGGCGACAGCGATGATGCAGATAGCATCGCGCGACAATGGGATCGTGCCGATCTGGCCGGACTGATGAACGATCCCGTTGCCAGACGCGATGTCAGGTCGCGCGCGCTGCCGCCGGATGCGGGGTTCGACGGGGAAGCATCCGACGGGAGGCACGCGCTTGGGGAATCGCCGAGGCTTGTGTATTGGTCGGGCTTCGCCCTGTTGGGGATTGCGCTGTCCATGATCGGCCTGTCCCTGGTCTTGTGGTGAGTCATGCGCGACCGGGGCCGCGATTGTGGACAGGGTGACACATATGCGCAGACCGACGCGTTTCTCGCCCGGTTTGCGGCCCCTGTTGCCGGGAAATGGGTCGGATAGTCGTCAGGCGCAGCGGTTGCGAGGCGCGGCGTCTGAGCTGTTGTCATGGCTGTGATCGGACCAGTGGGGCCGATTGCACCGTTTGTTGTCGGAAACTGCCGGCCCTCATCGCGTGGCGAAGGTTGGGTTGACGGATCAGAGCATGTCGTCATGCAGGAATAGTTGTCCCGGGGTGTTAAGTAAGGTGCGACGCCTGTGGCCATCGTGACAGCCGCTGCGGCGGGGGCCAGAGGCATTGATACGGAAACTGGCCGCAAGGTGGCCTTCCCCGAACATCCAAGGCGCGCGGGCAAGCCTGCTTCAGTAGTCTCCCCTGTCAAGAACGTGACATGCGTATCGATACGCCCGGATGCGCAGCGCCCCCCCGAACTCTGGTTTCCCGGTATGGCAACCGCCCGCTCTGTGCAGGGCTGAACAGGTCAGGTTCGCGTTTGCGGCTTGCTTTCAGGGGCGGGATGTCCACGTTGCAAATTACACATCCAGACGGAGTTTTCG
Source organism: Paracoccaceae bacterium (assembly GCA_003561595.1). Taxonomy (GTDB): domain Bacteria; phylum Pseudomonadota; class Alphaproteobacteria; order Rhodobacterales; family Rhodobacteraceae; genus Roseinatronobacter. The sequence goes on from PWWF01000307.1 coordinate 3,427, forward strand.
CCATGTCCATTCGCCCCACGATCGAAACCCGCAAGGCCCAGCCCACGATGGAAGGGGCGGGCGTGCACCTGCACCGCGCCTTCGGTTTTCAGGACCCCAGCGAGCTGGACCCCTTTCTGCTGTTCGACGATTTCCGCAACGAGGTCCCGGAACACTACCTGCGCGGCTTTCCCTGGCACCCGCATCGCGGGATCGAGACGATCACCTATGTTCTGGCCGGAGAGGTCGATCACGGTGACAGCCTTGGCAATACCGGCACGCTGGGCGCGGGTGATGTGCAATGGATGACCGCAGGTTCGGGCATCCTGCATCAGGAAATGCCGCGCGGCAACGCCAAGGGGCAGATGCACGGCTTTCAGCTTTGGGCCAACCTCCCCGGCAGCCTGAAGATGACGGCGCCCCGCTATCAGGATGTGCAGGGCAAGGATATCCCCGAGGTCATTGACGATGACGGCACGAAAGTGCGCATCGTGGTGGGCGAGTTCTGGGGCAAGCGCGGCCCGGTGGACGGGATTGCGGCTGATCCGCAATATCTGGATATCTCGGTCCCGCCCGGTGTGCGCAAGACCTTCAAGGTGGACACTTATCGCCGCGCCTTTGCCTATGTCTTTGCCGGATCGGGCGCTTTTGCCGATGCCTCCAGCCCGTCCGGCGTGCTGCTGGAAAAAGAGGTGATGGGGCAAGAGGTCAATATCCGCGACATGTCGGGCGACCGTACGCTGATCCGCTTTGGAACCGGCGATGAAGTCACCGTGCAGGCGGGCGAAGAGGGCGTGCGCTTTCTGCTGATCTCTGGCGCGCCGCTGCAGGAACCCGTCGCCTGGCACGGCCCGATCGTGATGAACACGCGCGAGGAGATCCAGCAGGCGATGCGGGAACTGCGCAACGGCACCTTCATCCGCCCCGCGCATTGACGTCACGCGGGCCCCGGGGGGCTTGC
>PWWF01000151.1 GCA_003561595.1 Paracoccaceae bacterium
CCGGTGTCAGCATCGACCCAGCGTTCCGTCAGCCCCAGCGTAAAGACCAGCACCCGCGCCTTGCGCACTGCATTGCGCAGCGCGCGCAGGGTCACGCGGCGCATATGGTGCATCTCTGCGGCATCCGTGAACCCATCAGGTTCCAGCCGGGGGCGGAAGGGGTCGCGCAGGCGCGCGCCATCGGGCCAGCCCTCGGGCGGCATTTGCGCCTGATCAAAGGCCCAGCGCAGCCATTGCAGAAACAGCGTCGGCGTGTAGATATTGCCCGTCCGGGCCGAGAACTGGCGATACCCGTATTGCAGGCTGAGTGCGGGGGGCACCTTGCGCGGGGGGGGCTCGAAATTCACCCAGCGATAGCCGCGCGCGCGCAGCGCCCGCCCGAAATGCTGGGCAAAGCAGGACCCGAAGGTTGCCACGCCATCGCCGGGCGCGATGGGGAAGGCGGGCTCCCACAGTCCGGTCAGCGGCCCGGGCAATTGCGCGGCCACTCCGCTGCGCCAATAGGCAGAGGCGGGCAGGTCAGAATAGGGGTGGGGCGGGTTATCGGGCACGAGCGCGGCCTTTGCGGTCAGGGTTTGCCCGCAAGATAGGCGGGCGGGGGGCGCGATGACAAGCCGGGCCTGCATATCGGCAACCGCACACGCACTATGGGCTGGAACGCCCCGGCCCAAGCGGATATTCAGGCCATCCTATGCCCCGATATGAGATTCCCCGGTGACCGCCCGTTCCGAACCCACCCCCAAGGCTGCGCATCTGCAGCCGCCGGAGGTCGCGCATGTCGCGGCCACCGAAGGTGGCTGGCGGATCGAGGGTGTGCTGAGCCTGCGCAGCGTGTCTGCCGCGCTGCCTGCGCTTGCGCGGATCGAGGGGGCGGATGTCACGCTCGACCTGTCAGGGCTGAAGCGGCTGGATACAGCGGGCGCCTATGCGCTGTATCAGACCGAGGTGAGGATTGCGCAGGCGGGCGGGCATGTCCGCTATCAGGGCCTTGGGCCCGATCATGCCGCGCTGATGGAACGCGTGGCCGCGGCCGTGCCCACCAAGCCCGATGATGCGCATACCGCCAAAAGCCTGACCGACCGGCTGGAGGATCTGGGCCGCATGGTCGCGGGCGCTGGCGCCTTTGTGGCGCAGCTTTGCGCCATGCTGGGCATGTTCATCGCGCGGCTGGTGCGCATGATCCGCCACCCCTATGAGTTCCGCATGACCGCGCTGGTGCATCACGCCGATGAGGTCGGCTTGCGCGCCGTGCCCATCGTGATGCTGATGTCCTTTCTGATCGGGGTCGTGCTGGCCTTTCAGGGGGCGGTGCAGCTACGCCAGTTCGGGGCCGAGATTTTCGTGGTCGATCTGATCGCCATTTCGATCCTGCGCGAACTGGGCATCCTGCTGACGGCGATCATCGTGGCCGGGCGCACGGCATCCAGCTTTACCGCCGCCATCGGGTCGATGAAGATGCGCGAGGAAATCGACGCCATGCGCACGCTGGCCATCGACCCGGTCACTGTGCTTTTCGTGCCGCGTATTCTGGCGCTGCTGATCACCCTGCCGATCCTGGGCATGGTCGCGAATCTGCTGGGGCTGTTCGGCGGCATGATGATGGCCTGGATCGAACTGGGCATCTCGCCCGGTGTGTTTCTGGCGCGGCTGCTGGAGGGCACGAGCCTCGATCATGTGCTGGTTGGCTTTTCCAAAGCCCCGGTTTTCGCCATCATCATCGGGGTGATCGGGTGCCATGCGGGGATGCAGGTGGGCGGCAATGCCGAAAGCCTGGGGCGGCAGACATCGGCCTCGGTCGTGCGGGCGATCTTTGCGGTGATCCTGGCAAATGCGCTGTTCTCGGTCTTTTTCGCGCTGATGGGTATCTGACATGAGCGAAGACCCCATCATCCGCCTGCGCGGCATCCGCAACCAGTTCGGGGCCCAGGTTGTCCATGACAATCTGGACCTTGACGTGATGCGCGGCGAGGTGCTGGGCGTCGTGGGTGGATCGGGCACTGGCAAATCGGTGCTCTTGCGCTGCATCGCAGGGCTGCGCCCGCCACAGGCGGGCCGGATCGAGATTTTCGGGCAGGATGCGCTGACCTGCCCCGAGGACACGCGCCGCGCCATCGACCAGCGCATGGGCGTGATGTTTCAGGACGGGGCGCTGTTCTCCAGCCTGACCGTGCGCGAGAATGTCGAGGTGCCGATGCGCACGCTCAAGGGGCTGGATGCGCGGCTGCGCCGGGAACTGGCGGATCTGAAGATCTCGATGTCGGGGCTGCCTTACATCGCGGGCGACAAATACCCGTCGGAACTGTCAGGGGGCATGCGCAAACGCGCGGGGCTGGCGCGCGCGCTCGCGCTGGACCCCGAAATCGTGTTTCTGGATGAGCCGACCGCAGGGCTTGACCCGATCGGTGCATCCGCATTTGATGAGCTGATAAATGCGCTGTCGAAAACGCTGGGTCTGACAGTGTTCATGGTCACCCATGATCTGGACAGCCTGCACGCGACCTGCGACCGGATTGCGGTTCTGGCCGAAAAGCGCGTCATGTATACCGGCACCATGGCCGAGATGCTGGACATCGATCACCCATGGGTGCACGAGTATTTCCATGGACCCCGCGCCCGCGCGGCGACCGAGACACTGGAAAGGACTGCCTGAGGTATGGAAACACGGGCAAATTACGTTCTGATCGGCCTGTTCGCCGTGCTGGGCTTTCTGGGGATGCTGGGCTTTTTCCTCGCTTTTGGAAAATTGCAGTTCGACCGGCAGTTCGCGACCTATCAGGTGCGGTTCGAGTCCGTCTCGGGGCTGTCACAGGCCGCCGATGTGCGCTTTGCGGGGCTGCTGGTCGGGCAGGTGACCGATATCCGCCTGTCCGAGGTCGGCGATGGCAGCGTTGTCGTGCGGTTCGAGGTCGAGCGCGACACTCCGGTGCGCGCCAATTCCGTGGCAACGGTGGACAGTTCGGGCATTACCGGGGTCAGTTTCATCTCGGTCAGTCCGGGCAGCACGGATGCACCCCTGATCAATGACCGCACGGATGTGCCTGAACTGGAAGCGGGGCGCTCCACCATCCAGTCGCTGACCGAGGGCGCGCCGCGCATTCTGGACGAAACCCTGATCGTGCTGGAACAGGTCAACCGCCTGCTGGGCGACGAGAATCAAAGCCGCGTGGTCAGTATTCTGGACAATGTCGAGCAATCAACCGGCGAGATCACGCGCGCGCTGGACAATTTCGCGGCCTTTACCGACACGATTGCCGAGGCGACCGAAACATTCGCCATCTTCAGCGACAACCTCGCCCCGATCCTTTTGCAGGCCGAACAGACGGTCGAGGCGCTGCAATTCGCCATCGATGAATTCGCCCTGCTGGCGACCGAATCGCGCATCACATTCGAGACGGGGACCGAGGCGCTGACCTCTATCGACCGGTTTGTGGATGAGGACATGACCGAGATGGTGGCCGCGCTGCGCGCCTCTGCCGATGCGCTGCAGGCCGAGGTCGAGGAGGTCTCGGGCGATGTGCGCACCACTTTGGCCGAGTTCAACCGCACGGGGGCCGCGGTGAATGAGCGTCTGATCGCGCTCGATCCCGCCATCGCGCGGATCGAGCCGCTGCTGGCGCAGGCGGAAACGACATTCGAGACGGTCGAGCGGATGTCGGCCAATATCGACACGCTTGTGGCCGGGGATGGCGCGGCGCTGGTGGCCGAGGCGCGCGAGATGGTGCAGATGGCGCGCGGCGCGACCGAGAATATCGCGAATGTGGCCGAGAACGACCTGCCCGTCATCATGCAGGATGTGCGGCTGGCCACGGCCGATATCCGCCAGGTGGTGAACACTGTGGGCACCGATCTGAGCGACGTATCCGGCCAGATGGAGGCGCTGAGCAGCGGTGGTCTGCGCACGCTTGATCAGGTGACCGAGACATTCGCCAATGCCAATACCACGCTTGAGGCGATCAACCGCGCGCTGGACACGAGCGAGGGCGCGCTGCAGGCCGCCGAGCGCGCCTTTGTCGGCGCGGACCGGGTGATCAATGAAGATATCGGTGAGATCACCGAGGATCTGCGCGATGTGCTGAGCCGGCTGGGCGCGGCCGTCGATTCAGTGTCCGAGGATATCCCCGAGGTCACGGCCGATCTGCGCCGCACGGCGGACAGTGCCGCGCGCGCCTTTGACGACCTCAGCCGCATGGTGCGCGACAGTTCGGGGCCGGTGCAGGAATTCACCGCGTCCGGCCTGCCCAATATCACCCAGCTTGCGCGCGAGACGCGCGGGCTGATCACCAATCTTGACCGCCTGACGCGCCAGATCGAACGCGATCCCGCGCGCTTCCTGCTCAACCGCCAGACGCCGGAGTTC
>PWWF01000218.1 GCA_003561595.1 Paracoccaceae bacterium
CCCCGGCACGACCAGCCGCGCGGGATAACCATGTTCCATGCGCAGCGCCTCGCCATTGGCGGTAAAGGCGATCATGCAGTCATCCAGCGCCTTTTCCATCGGGATCGAACGACCATTCGAGGACGCATCCGCGCCCTCGACATAAATCCATGTCCCCTCGGGTTTCACGCCCGCCTCGTTCAAGAGGGTGCGCAGCGAAACGCCCGTGTATTCCATGTTGTGGATCATGCCATGGGTGAACTGCACCGCATTGAGCTGTGCGCCGCCCCATTCCATGCCGCTATTGGCCGCGCATTCGCAGAACGCCGTGCGGGTGATGCGCGGCATCCGCATCAGATCGCCGAAGGTAAAGACCAGCGGCTTTTCCACCAGCCCGGTGATCATCAGCCGGTACTCTTCCTTGCTGAGTTCAATGGCACCCGAGTGGTGGCGTTCAAACGCGCAACCCTGCGGGGTGATCGTGCCATCAAGCGCATGGATCGGCGTGAAGTTGATCGAGGCGACAGGATCGGCGGTCAGCCACTCCACATTCCGCCGGACCACGTGATCCTCGAAATGAATGGGCATGCCGTAGGGCGTTGCATCCACGCCTTCGCCCAGAAACATGGACCAGGGCTGAACCTCGGTGATCAGCGGGTCGGGCGATGTGGCGCGCGCGGCCCCCGCCCCCAGTGCCGCGCCCCCGGCAGCAAGCCCTGCGGTGCGCAGGAAAGCGCGGCGCGATGTGCCGCCCTTAACCTCTGGCCTGTCTGTCATGACATTCGTCCCTTTGTCTCTTGGCAGGGTGGTCCTGCAGTTGGTTAGGTCAGGTGCCCGTCACCTGAACCGAAGTGTTCGGCTCCAGGCTGACGCGCCCGAGTTTGCGGATATGGTTTTCGACCACATCCCAGATCTGCGGCCCCTCGACGCCCTGATTGACGCTGCCCCAGCCGCCGACGGTGTAGCTGCGGTCGGGGTCGATGGGCTCGCCCGTGGACAGCAGCACCATCTCGGATATCCGGCTGCCCTGCGATTGCGACACGTCGATGCGGTAGCCCATGCCCCCCATGCGCACCATGTCGCCGCCCGCCTGGAAATACGGGTCGGGGTTGAAGATGTTTTCGGCCACATCCTCCATCGTGGTTTTCAGCGTCTCGCCCGTCATCTCCATCCGGTAGCACTGGCCATAGGTCATGGTGGTGACGGCGTGGATATCCTCGCGCGTGATCGCGTCGCCCGGCATCAGGCTTGCGCCCCAGCGGACCCCGGGCGAGAGGGCAATCTCGGTGTCACGTTCCGACATGATCGCGTCCACGATCAGATCATCCCATGTGCCGTTGAAATTGCCGCGCCGGTACAGCAACGTATCCGTGTGCCCGATCACCTCTTCCAGATCGTCCTTGTAGGGCGCGCGCTCTTGCTCGATCAGCGCGGCCATGTCGGGGTCGGGGGTGATGACATCGGCAAAGACCGGGATCAGCTTGTGGCGAAAGCCCATCATGCGCCCGCCCTGCACATCGAGATCCAGCCGCGTTACGAATTTCCCGTGGCTGCCGCTGGCGATCAGCAGGGTGTCCCCCTCGATCACGGGCTCGGGGATGGCGTCATGCGTGTGGCCTGTCAGGATCACATCAATGCCGGTGACGCGCTGCGCCATCTGCCGGTCGGTCGGAAAGCCGTTATGCGACAGCACCACGACCAGATCGGCCCCGTCTGCGCGCACCTCATCCACCATTTCCTGCATGCGGCGTTCGCGGATGCCAAAGCTGTATTCCGGAAACATCCAGCCGGGGTTTGAGATGGGCATATAGGGAAACGCCTGCCCGATCACCGCGACCCGCGCGCCGCCGCGCTCAAAAATGGCGTAGTCGTCGAATTCGGGGTCGTCCCAGTCCCGCTCGAAGATATTCTGCGCAAGGAACGGAAAGGGCAGATCGTCCACGATCTCATGCACGCGGTCCTGACCGAAGGTCCATTCCCAATGGCTGGTCATGCCATCGACGCCGAGGCGGTTCATGATATTGACCATGTCCTGACCCTTGGTCAGATGGCTGGTCATGGACCCGTGCCAGGTGTCGCCCCCATCCAGCAGGATCGCATCGGGGCGGTCGGCGCGGATGGCGTTAATCACGCGGGCCACGCGGTCCAGCCCGCCCATGCGCCCGTATGCCTGCCCCAGTGCCTCGAAATCACTATAGCTCAGTGCATAGGCTTCGGGCGAGCCGGGGGCGATGTCGAACATCTCGAGAAATGCCTTGCCCACCACATGCGGCGGACGGCCTGAGGCAGCGCCCACGCCGATATTCACTTCCGGTTCGCGGAACCAGATGGGCCGGGTCTGGGCGTGGATGTCGGTCACATGGATCAGAGAGACATTGCCGAACGTCTCGAACCGCAGCAGATCGTCCTCGGACAGCACCTGTTGCGCTGCCAGCCGCGCCCAGTTGCCCACGCCCGACGCCCCATACAGCGCCGATGCGGCGAGCGAGGCTTGCAGGAATGCGCGCCGTGAAATCATGCGGGGGCCCCTCCCTCGGGCATGGCTGGGCTGTTCAGCCAAGGCTGTCATGGTGTGGCGCGCAGGGGGCGCACCGGTTGGTCATGTGGTGAAAACTGCGGGGCAGTTGGACCCGCCGCGCATCTGCCCGACCACCTTGTGGCCGGGCTCCGTGTCAGCTCAGCTCAAGATGCTGCGTCTCGGAATAGACCGATCCGTCATCATCATGCCATGTAAAGACGAAATCGGCTGCGCGCTCGACCTTGACATCGAACTCCATGAACGGATTGGCCGCGACCGATACGCCCAGATCCACGTCCAGCACCATCTTGCCGTCATATTCGCAGGTGAACCGGTTGATGATCTGACGCGGGATCACATTGCCATCCGGGTCACGGCGATTGCCGGTTTCCATGGGGTGGCTGATAAGGGTGCGGACCTGCACGACATCGCCCGCGCGGGCAGAGCGGGGCAAGCGGATGCGGGGTCTGACATTGGACATCTGTTCTCTCCTTGCTGGCTGGCTTGCGGGCGGGCGGGCGATCAGCCGCCGCAGCCGCCGATCGTCACGCGTACTTCGGCCTTGCCGCGCTTGTAGCTGCCATCGGCCATTTTCGCATAGGCTGTCACCTCTTGCGTTTCGCCCAGGCGCAGCCGGGTCGCCAGACGCGGCGCGCCAGAGGCTTCGCCAAAGCGGGCATCGACCACGCGCGGGGTCGGGTTGCCGGGGGCGAGTACCATGATCGCAACTGCGCCAGGGGCATCAATCTCGACCGGCACATTCTCGCCATTCTCGGCAATCTCGGGTGCGATGACACTCACGCCCTCATCCGCGACGCTGGCGCCGCCGGTGAAATCGGCAACCGCATCCTCGACGGTGGGAATGTTCGCGCTCGCCTTCAGTGGAACGAGTGTCACGGCAGCGGCGCCAAGGCCCAGCGCCATGGTGGAGCGTCGTGTGAACATATCAGCTTTTCCTTTCAGCAACCGCGAAACGGTCAAGAATGTTGGGGGCAGGAATGCCTGCCGCGCCTGTGTCACGGGTCAGGGCAGGGACCGTGCGTCCCGCGTGGCGCGCCATGACAGGCAACAGCGTATCGTTTGCGGGAATGCCCCGCATTGCGTGATGACACATCATCGAATTCCTCCGCCTTGTCGGTGCGGGCGGGGCGTTCAGGACGCGCCGCGCTCCCTGCACATCATCTCCTCCAAGATGCGACAATATGACTGTAGCCCATGGCATGCCGTTGCCGCAAACAAAAATTCAATATCTGCTATATTATTTTGTCTGAATTTGTTCATCTGTTTGGAATTCAGGGGTTTTTCCGCTGCAGACCCCAAGCGGGATGCCCCGGAATCACCCCAGCCGCCCCAGCCATGGCAGCCATTCCAGCATGGCAAAGGCCAGATATTCGACCGTATTCGTGCCGATCAGAATCGCGAAAAGCACCAGCATCGCGCCCATGATCTTCTCGACATGGGCCAGCCGCGCGCGGTTCCGGGCGACCCAGTTCAGAAACGGTCGAGAGAACAGTGCCGCCAGCACGAAAGGCAGGGTCATGGACAGTCCATAGACCGCCAGCAATGCCGTGCCGCGCCACAGATCGCCCATGCCCGACGCCACCATCAGGATCGCCGCCAGCGCCGGGCCGATGCAGGGCGTCCACCCAAAGCCAAAGGCCAGCCCCATCACATAGGCCCCGGCAACCGATTTCGGCGGGGCCGAGGTTTCCAGCCGCGCCTGCCGATACAGGAAGCCGATTCGCACCAGCCCCAGAAAATGCAGCCCGAACGCCATCAGCACGCCCGCCGCAACCCATTGCAGCACCTCGCGCCATTCCAGAAACGCCTGCCCCAGCGCGGTTGCCCCCAGCCC
>PWWF01000355.1 GCA_003561595.1 Paracoccaceae bacterium
GCGTTTGAGATCGCGCAGGCTGTGGGCTACCCGCTGGTGATCCGCCCGTCCTATGTGCTGGGTGGGCGCGCCATGGAAATCGTGCGCGATGACGCCCATCTGGAACGCTATATCCGCGAGGCTGTGGTCGTGTCGGGCAAGAACCCGGTGCTGCTGGACAGCTATCTGGTTGGCGCGGTCGAGGTGGATGTCGATGCGCTTTGTGATGGCGAGAGCGTCCATGTCGCGGGCATCATGCAGCATATCGAGGAAGCGGGTGTGCATTCGGGCGATTCGGCCTGTTCGCTGCCGCCCTATTCGCTGGATGCGGACATGATCGCCGAATTGCGCCGCCAGACCGAGGCATTGGCCAAGGGTCTGAATGTGGTGGGCCTGATGAATGTGCAATTCGCGATCAAGGATGGCGAGATTTTCGTGTTGGAGGTCAACCCCCGCGCGTCGCGCACTGTGCCCTTCGTTGCCAAGGCCACCGACAGCGCGATTGCGTCCATTGCGGCGCGGCTGATGGCGGGCGAGAGGCTGGCGGATTTCCCGATGCGCCCGCCCTACAAGGATGCCGCCCCGTCAGAGCCGATCCCGCTGGCCGATCCGCTGACGCTGGCAGACCCGCAAACCCCGTGGTTCTCGGTCAAGGAGGCCGTGCTGCCCTTCGCGCGTTTCCCCGGTGTCGATACGCTTCTGGGCCCGGAAATGCGCTCGACCGGCGAGGTGATGGGCTGGGCACGCAACTTCGCGCGCGCCTTCTACAAGGCGCAGCTTGGCGCGGGCGTGATCCTGCCTGAAAGCGGGCAGGTCTTCGTCTCGATCAAGGATTTCGACAAGGGGCCGCTGATGCGCGAGGCGGCCCAGACCCTGACGGGTCTGGGCTTTACGCTGGTCGCCACGCGCGGCACGGCGACCTGGCTGGCCGAACATGGCGTGGCCTGCGATGTGGTGAACAAGGTCTATGAGGGGCGGCCCAATATCGTCGATCTGATGAAATCGGGCGAGATTGCCATGGTGCTGAACACGACCGAAGGCGCGCAGGCCATCGAGGACAGCCGCGAAATCCGGGCTGTCGCGCTGTATGACAAGATCCCGTATTTCACCACGGCCGCGGGCAGCCACGCGGCGGCCATGGCGCTCAAGGCGCAGCAAGAGGGCGAAATCGGCGTGCGCGCGCTACAGCATCCGGTCGCCTGAACCGCGCGCTCAATGCGCCAGCGCCAGCCCGCTGGGCACGCTGTCGGGCGCGCCCATGCGCCCGTCAAGCGCGGCCTCATCCGTCAGCGCATGCAGAAAGGCGATCAGGAAATCGACCTCATCCGCGTCCAGCATCACCAGCGGGCGCTGTGCCATGGCGCGCGCGGCAGCGGCGCGGATTTCGCTCATCAGCGTCTCATTCGCCAGGCGGTCGAAATCATCTGCTGCATCCTCCAGCATCGGCAGCACGGCTTGCGGTTCATAGCGCGCAAGCCCTGCCGCAGGGTCGATATGATGATCCAGGAAATCGCGCAGTTCCGAAAACGCGCCCGTATGTCCCCATGGTCCGGTCACGGCCACATTGCGCAACATGGGCGTGCGAAAGGCATAGAGGTCCTCGGGCATCTGGGTCACGGCGGCGCGCCCGATATCGCGGGAATAGCCATCCTCGCCCTGTTGACGCCCCGGCCCGATGGGTGGCTGACCCATGGCGTGGAAATCCTGATCGCTGAGCAGGGGCCCGGAATGGCAGCCCGCGCACCCGGCCTTGCCATAGAAGAGCTGCATGCCCAGCCCGGCGACAGACTCCAGCGCCGCCTCTTCGCGCAGATAGCGGTCAAACGGGGTGTCGATGGCGCGAAACTCCCATTCGATGAAGGCCGCGAGCGCATTCGCAATCTCGTCAATCCGCACAGGCGCATCTGCGCCGCGATAGGCGTTGAACGCATCGTGATAGGCCGCGATGCCATCCACCCGCGCCGCCAGCAGGCCCCAGGCCCCCTCATCCCCGTGGATCAGGTCGGCAGACGCGGCATCGGCAATCTCGTTCTCGCCCGGCTGCCCTGCCATTTCCTCGGCAGAGGTGGGGGGGAACAGCGCCTGCGCGGCCAGAACCGAATTCAGGTCCATGTAATCCAGCGGCCCCTGCGGGGTCAGGAACCTGTCGGGATCATCCGGGTCAGGCTCCACCCGGCCATCGCGAAAGATCACGCGCAGATCGCGCGCGCCAAGGTTCCAGAGCGCGGGCGCATTGCGCGGGATGCGGCGCGTGGCGGCATTCGGCCCATCGGCCCGACGCTCGACCCCCAGCCCCACGGCCCCTGTGCCCAGCCCCAGCGAAAGCCCGTCGCCCGAGGCCATGGCGGGCATGTGGCAGGTCCCGCAAGAGACATCCTTGTTGCCAGACAGGATCGGGTCGAAGAACAGGTCGCGCCCGATCCGGGCAAGGGATTCGTCCAGCGCGCGAAAGGCATCAGGGTCCAGCGCGGCGGGCAGGGCAAAGCCCTCCGCCAGGGCTTGCGGCGTGGCCCTGCGGGCCAGAGGGCGCGGCGAGTTCAGGGGCGACAGGTCCGGGCGTTCCGGCGGCGCGACCATCGCGGCAGGTTGCGGGGCCTCTTGCGGCGCAGGGGCGACGCCTGGCGCGGGTTGTGGCGGGGCGATGGCAGCGCCCGAGGAATAGAACACATCATCCATCATCTGCCGCGCATAGGGGTCGCCCGCCTGTTCCAACTGCCGCAGGATCGAAAAGGCGCGCTGGAAATCGCCTGCCTCCATCGCATCAATGCTGTGGTTGAGGGACTGAGCCGATGCCGTCGCAACAGGGACGATGCACGCGCATGCTACGACAAGCGAAACAAGACAACCTTGCCGGACCGGGAAATACCGCATCGCTCACTCCAGAATCTGTAAAATCACACAAATGGATACTCAAAGTTTACCCGCCTCGCCCCATCGGGCAAGGAATTTCGTGTTTTCGTCACGCCGCTGCCTTGTTGCTGCCAGACTGCGGCGGTAGGCGAAGGATGAACCTTGTGTTCGGCAATCGATTCTGCGCGCCAGCGCTGCGAGAGCCGGGCGCGTGGCGCAGTCAGACCGAGGACAGGATGGAATTCGCCTTCCGGCAGACCCGAATCACGATAACCGATCCCGGCTGGCCGGAGCTGATGGCCAAGCTGCGCGCGCGGCTTTCGGGCCGCATGGGTTTTGCGCTTGCGACGATCAATCTCGACCATCTGGTCAAGCTGCGCAGTGACCCCGATTTTCGCGACATCTACGCCCGGCAGGATATCGTGGTGGCCGATGGCAACCCCATCGTTTGGCTGTCGCGGCTGGCCGGTCGCCCGGTCGCGCTGATCCCCGGCTCCGACCTGATCCTGCCACTTGCCGCGCTGGCGGCGGAACTGGATGTGCCCGTTGCGCTGGTCGGCAGCCGGGCCGATGTGCTGGACGCGGCCGCGCGCGACTTGCAGCGCCGTGAACCAATGCTGCGGATCGTGCTGCAACATGCCCCGCCCATGGGGTTCGACCCGACAGGGCCAGAGGCGCAGGCCATCCTGACCGAGATCCGCGCTAGCGGGGCCGGGCTATGCCTGATCGCGATGGGCGCGCCCAAGCAAGAGGCGTTCGCCGCCACAGGTCGCGATCTGGCGCCCGAATGCGGGTTCGTGTCGATCGGCGCGGGGCTGGATTTTCTGGGCGGGGCGCAACGGCGCGCGCCGCGCTGGGTGCGTCGGCTGGCGCTGGAATGGGTCTGGCGCATGCTGTCGGACCCGCGCCGTCTGGCGCTACGCTACTGGCGCTGCGCCCGCATCCTGCCCGCCGAGATGCGCGCCGCATGGCGCCAGCGTCGCACATCCGCATGATCACGCGATTTTCAGAAGCAGCCTACCGTCAAAGGGTGCATTCAGCACTTGGTCAGCACAGTCTGAACTCCGGGGGTGACAGATGAAAACAGGGTTTATCCGCCGCAATCGGCTTTGGCTCGGCGCCTCGCTGGGGGCCATCATCCTGGGGGCCGCCGCGTTCATGGGCTGGCGTTTTCTGGCGCAGCCCCCGTCCCTGCCGCCCGAGGACATGGCCCGCCTGCATGCCGCCCCCCTTGCCGCGCCCGAACACGGGATGGCGGTCTTTCATCTGGGGCATTCTCTCGTTGGCCCCGACATGCCCGGTTTCGTGCAGCAACTGGCAGACGCAGCGGGGATAGAGGGGGCCAGCTACAACAGTCAGCTTGGCTGGGGCACCAGCCTGCGCCAGCATTGGGACACGCTCGACCCCGCGCGCGACATGGCCGAGATGAACACCCATCCGGGGTTCCGCCCCGCGCAAGAGGCGCTGAGTTCCGGCGACTACGACGCCTTTGTCATGACCGA